>JBBRVT010000032.1:0-17322 GCA_038246615.1 Burkholderiales bacterium | reverse complement strand
CGGCCCGGCGGTGAGCAGGTTGCGCTTGTCGGCCTGCGCCGTGGCGCAGGGCAGCGGCCGGTGGCGCCCGGCCTCGGCGCGGCCGGCCAGGTCGACGATGGTCTGGCCGAACTGCGCGCCGTAAGCCGCGCCGGCATGCTTGACCAGCACGGCCCGCATCATCCCTGCGGCCGTGGCCAAGCCACCGCTCACGCAGGGGCCGGCGTCGGCCATCGGCGGGGGCACGCTGAAGAAGCCCACCGCGCCGCTGATCACGGCGTCCGGCAAGGTCAGCGCCAGCTTGCCCTGGTCGGCCCAGCGCGCGGGGTCGAAGAAGCCGGGGTCGAACTTGCGCAGGCTGATGTGGGTGCAGCCGCTGCGGGTGGGCAGCGCCACCAGGATGTCGGCCACCTGGTCGGGCGGCGGCGGCCTGGCGCCGAAGCCGGCGTACGCCAGAAACAACGTGCCGCCGCCGCAGGGCCGGTCGGCCTTCATCCGTGTCACCTGGCCGATGGGCTGCACCCGAGCCACCCAGTCGGCTTCGGCCTGGGCCATGTGGCCACAGTCGGCAAAGCTGCGCACCAGCTCGCGCAGCGTGCCCTCGCGCACCAGCCGGCTGATGTCGGGCAGGCGGTCCAGGCCGGGCAGTTGCCGCACATCGGGGCCCGGCAGCGGCGGCAGGCCGGGCGCCTTGCGGTCGAGCAGCGGCTTGCGCAGCGCCAGCGACGCGGCGTCGTTGCCGAAGGCCACCTGCACCAGCGCCTGCGGCGCCAGCTTCGGCTGCCGCTCGGCCGTGCCCAGCAGCGCCTTGGCGCCCAGCGCCAGCACCTGCAGGCCGTCCAACAGGGCCAGGTGGGCGTCGGGCAGGGACAGCCTGTTGAGGTCGACCAGCGGCGCCTTGTCGCTGGCCAGCAGCGGCTCGGGCAGGCGTTGCATCCAGTCCAGCGCGTTCTGGGCCACGGCCGGCTCCGCCGGTGCAACGTCACCCGCCAAGCGCAGGCTGCGGCTGAAATCGCCCAGCACACGCATCTGCTGCTGCATCTCGGGCTGCTTGAGCAGCAGACGCTGCTCGGCGGTGAACGACGAGACCGCCTTCCTCAGGTCGGTGGGCAGGCGTGGCAGTGGCATGGTGGGGCTCCAGACAAGGCGGCAGCCGCCATCGTAGAAGCGTCCGGGCCCCGGGGCCAGGGGTCAGACTGGGGGGCGGTTCAACCGGCGCGGCGCTGCCGCGCCCGCCGCTGCACCGCCTGCATCAACAAGAACAGCGTCGTCGAAAACACGATCATCAGCGTGGCCACCGCTGTCAGCGCCGGGGTGATGCTGTCGCGCAGGCCGCTGAACATCTCGCGCGGCAGGGTGCGCTGCCCGGGCCCGGCGATCAGCAGCGCGATCACCACGTCGTCGAAGCTGGCGGCAAATGCGAACAGCGCGCCCGACGCCAGCGCCGGGCGGATGGCCGGCAGCGTCACGCGCCTGAAGGCGCTGGCCGGCGTGGCGCCGCAGGCGGCTGCCGCGCGGGCCAGGTTGGGGTCCAGCAGCTCCAGCGCGGTGAGCACCGGCACCACCACGAAGGGCACGGCGATCACCGTGTGCACCAGGATCAGCCCGGTGTGGCTGGCTGTCAGCCCCAGCGGCGCCAGGAAGAAGTACGCCCCCACGGCCACCAGCACCACCGGCACCACCATGGGACTGAGCATCAGCAGCTTCAGCGCTGCGGCCAGGCGGCCGCGCTGGCGCGCCAGGCCCAGCGCGGCCAGCGTGCCCAGCAGCAGCGCCAGCGCGGTGGCCGCCGCGCCGATGAAGAGTGAATTGCCCAGCGCCGCGAGCCACTTGCCGCCGCCCAGCACCTCGGCATACCAGCGCAGGCTCCAGCCGGGCAGCGGGTAGCTCAAAAAGCTGCCGCTCGAGAAGCTCAGCGGCACGATGGCGGCAATCGGCAGCAGCAGGAAGCCCAGCACCAGCGCGCACCAGGCGCGGAACAGCCAGCGCGCGGTCATGCTGCTTCGTCCTCAGCCAGCAGCGCCGCCACCTCGGCCATGCTGTGGGCGATGGCATGGGCGCCGGCGGCCCGCAGGCGCGCGGCTGGCGTCATCGCCGCAAAGCCGATGGCGCGCATGCCGGCGGCGCGGGCGGCGGTGATGCCGGTGGGCGTGTCTTCCACCACCGTGGTGTGTTGCGGCAACGCGCCCAGCGTGCGTGCGGCCAGCAAGAAGAGATCAGGCGCGGGCTTGGGGTGGGCCACGTCGTCGGCGGTGAAGATGCGGCCGGTGGCGTGCCCCATGAAGCGCGGCAGCAGGCCGGTGTGGCCCAGCGTGAAGTTCACCTTGGCGAGGTTGCCGTTGCTGGCCACGCAGTAGGGGCGGGGTTGCGTGCGCGGCTGTGTGCCGTGCTGGCTGCCGCGCTGTGCGGGATGTTGTGCGGCGTGCTGTGCGGGATGCTGCAGGCCGTCCAGCACGGCCTCGATGCCCGGCACGCTGGTCAGCCCGGCGCGAAAGGCGGCGCGGGTGCGCTGGCCCATCTCGGGCAAGAAGCCGTCTGGCAGGCTGCCGCCCAGCAGCGCCGTCAGCTGCACCAGGCCGTTGGCCATCGACATGCCGATGAAGCGGTCGACCGCCTCCTCGAACGACAGCGCCACGCCACGCTCGGCCAGCATCGCCACCACCACCTGGTGGGTGATGCGCTCGCTGTCCACCAGCACGCCGTCGCAGTCGAAGATCACGAGCATGGCATGCCCCGCAGCGCACGCCAGCCCGTGGTCCAGCGTTCTGACCAAGCGAACGCCACGGATCCGGCTCTGCCGGTCCGTTGGAGTTGCCCCCCTGGGGGGGAGTCGCCGAAGGCGCATCGGGGTGGTGCCATTTCTAGCCCATGGCCATCACACGGCCGCCGCTGAGCTTGTGCGCCGCCGCGTACAGCACGCCGGTGGTGGCCAGCATCAGCGCGCCCAGGGCGGCGGCCAGGCCCCAGTTGCCGGTGTCGGTGGTGTAGGTGGCTACAAATGCCGACAGCATCTGGTCGGCGCCACCGCCCACCAGGGCCGGTGTGATGTAGTAGCCCAGCGCCAGGATGAAGACCATCAGCGCGCCCGCTGCCACGCCCGGCGCGGCCAGCGGCAGGTACACCCGCCAGAACGCGGTGGCCGGCGGTGCGCCCAGGCTGGTGGCCGCGCGCATGTACTGCGGCGGAATGTCCTTCAGCACGGTGTAGACCGGCAAGATCATGAAGGGCAGCAGCACATGCGTCATCGCCAGCAGCACGCCGGTGCGGTTGTAGATCAGCGTCAGCGGCTCGCTGATCAGGCCCAGCTTCAGCAGCAGGCTGTTGACCATGCCTTCGCGCTGCAGCACCACCACCCAGGCGGCGGTGCGCACCAGCAGCGATGTCCAGAACGGCAGCAGCACCAGCACCAGCAGCCAGTCGGCCGCGCGCTGGCCCACCTGGGTGATCAGCAGCGCCACCGGAAAGCCCATCACCAGGCACAGCAGCGTCACGCTGGCGCTGATGCCCAGCGTGCGGCCCAGCACCTCCAGGTAGATGCGGCTGCTCTCGGGCGCGCGCTGCACCGTGCCTTGCGCGTCGCGCGTCAGGTCGGCGGCGGCCAGCAGGTAGTAGCCCGACACCGGCCCGCGGGCGCGCTGCACTGCGGCAAAGAACTCGGCACTGGCCAGGGTGGGGTCTATCTCGGTGAAGAACGCGGCATCGATCGGCGTGCCCGCCGCTGCGCTGCCGGTGGCCCGCGCCGCGCGCATCAGCGTGCTGCGCACACCGTTCACCTCGTAGTTCAGCCGCCGGGCGGCATCGGCCAGCGTGCCGGCCTCTCGCGCGGCCACCAGGTCGGCTGCAAACGCCGGCCACAGCGGGGCGGGCAGCGGCTGCGGTGCCTGCCAGCCGGCCAATGCGGTCAGCGTACGGGGCAGGGCTTTGGGCACCTCGGTCTCGCGCACCGCCAGCGACAGCAGCCAGCCGATGGGGATGATGAAGAACACCAGCAGGAAGCCGGCCAGGGGCAGCACCAGCCAAATGCCCCGGCCAGGCCTTGCCGCACCGGCGGCCGCCATGCTCAGGGCCGGCCTTCTTTGCGGCCAAGGCCTTGCGCGATCAGGCTGACCACCAGGGTGTTGAGCGACACCCCTTCGGCCTTGGCGCGGGTGGTGAGCAGGGCGTGGATGGTCTTGGGCACCCGTGCCACAAACTTGCCCGACGCCACGCCGCCGCTGTTGGGCACCGGCACCGGCAGGCCCTTGGCCTGCAGCGTGGCGATGGTGGCTTGCAGCGCGTCTTGCCCGTTGCGCACAGCGTCGTCCACTGTCTCGCCATCAGAGATGCAGTCGGCAAAGTCGGGGTAGGTGATCAGAAAGCCACCGCCCTCCGCTGCGCTGAGCGTGCGAATCTCAAAGGGATAGTCGATGTTTGCAGCGGTGGCCAATCAGTCTCCGTCGATGGGCGAATGAACTTCTTCAGGTAAATCGGCTTGATGGGCCGGTGTGCCGGCACCGGCAGGGTTCGCCCGTCGGTGCGGATGAAGACGCAGTGGCTGGAGCCTTGGTGGCTGGAGCCTTGGTGGCTGGAGCCTTGGTGGCGTCAGTCAACGCCGTTTTGCCGCGCCACGGTTTGCAATTGCCCAATCTGCCAGTCCGGCGGGTTGTGCCGCATGGCTGCCAGCAACTTGGCTGCCGTGTTCATCTTCTCACTTACATAGTACTGCGCGCGGTATCACGCGGCAAGTCCTTGAACCGCAGTTCTCACTTCGTGCCTGACCATTTGGCCCAGCGCTCCGCCAGCTTGTCGCCGTTGTCGATCCAGAACTTCGGGTCTTCGGCAAAGGCCTGCTTGTGGATGTCGGGGTTGGTGGGCAGCTCGGCCATCAAGCTCTTGTCGACCAGCGGCGCCGCGCCGGCGGCGGTCACACCGTAGCGCACGTACTTGGGCAGCCTGGCCTGGTTCTCGGGCCGGCCCATGAATTCCACCAGCGCCTCGGCCTTGGCCTTGTTGGGCGTGCCTTTCATGATCACCCAGCTGTCCATGGTGTAGGGCGTGTCCTTCCACACCATCTTGAAGTTCTTCTTGTCCTTCTCGTTGGCGGCGGTGATGCGGCCGTTGTAGGCGGTGGTGAACACCACGTCGCCGGCAGCCAGCATCTGTGGCGGCTGCGCGCCGCTCTTCCAGAACAACAGGTCGGGCTTGATGGTGTCGAGCTTCTTGAAGGCGCGCTCCACGCCGTTGGCGGTGCGCAGGGTCTTGTAGACATCCTTGGCGGGCACGCCGTCGGCGATCAGTGCCACCTCCAGGTTCCACTTCGCGCCGTTGCGGACGGCGCGCTTGCCGGGGTACTTCTTGCTGTCGAAGAAGTCGGCCCAGCCGCTGGGCGCGGTCTTGGTCTTGTCGCCGTCGTAGGCCAGCACCAGGTTGTAGATGATGGCGCCCACGCCGCAGGCATGCACCGCGCCGGGCAGGTAGCGCGCAGCGCCGCCGATCTTCGCCGCGTCCAGCTTTTCGTACAGGCCCTCGTCGCAGCCCACTTCCAGCTCGTCGGCCTCCACCTGCACCACGTCCCAGGTGTTGTTGCCGCCCTTGATCTTGGTGCGCAGCACGCCCAGGCCGCCGTCCCAGGCCTCGTCCAGCAGCTTGGTGCCGGCGGCGTTGAAGGGCTTGAAGAACACTTCCTTCTGCCCGTCCTGGTAGGCACCGCCCCAGCTCACCACGGTCAGGTCGCGCTGGGCCTGTGCGGCGCCTGCGGCCAGGGCCAGCACCGCCACGGCGGCCAGGGGTTGCATCCATGTTCTCGTCATCGCTCTCTCCTCGGTTGGATCGGGTGGGGCTCAGGCTGCAAACAGCCAGGCGTGCCGGGGGTCGAAGGCCACGGCCAGCGGCTGGCCGGGCTGCAGGCCGGCGGGCAGGGCGCCGGGCGCCAGCTTGGCCTGCCAGGTGGTGTCGGGCGCGTCGCTGCCGGCGCCGAGCTGCAGCACCAGACGCCAGTGGTCGCCCAGGTGGATGGCGTCCAGCACGGTGGTGTCTAGCCGGTTCAGCGCGTCATCCGACCGCGCCGGCCGCAGGTGCTCGGGCCGCACGCACAGCAGCGCGGGGCTGCCGGCTTGCAGGCCGGCGGTGGCGCGGCCCTGCAGCGCCTGGCCGGCGGCGGTGTGCAGGCCGCCGCCGCCATCGGCCCGCCCGGCCAGGTGGTTGTTGTCGCCGATGAAGCCGGCCACGAAGACATCGGCCGGCGCGTCGTACAGCTGCTGCGGCGTGGCCAGCTGCACGATGCGGCCATGGTTGAACACGGCCACCCGGTCTGACAGGGTCATCGCCTCGGCCTGGTCATGGGTGACGAAGACCATGGTCACGCCCAGCGTGCGGTGCAGGCGGCGGATCTCCAGCTGCATCTCTTCGCGCAGTTTCTTGTCGAGTGCCGACAGCGGCTCGTCGAGCAGCACCACCCGCGGTGCGAACACCAGCGCGCGCGCCAGCGCCACCCGCTGCTGCTGCCCGCCCGACAGCTGCGCCGGCATGCGCGCGGCCAGGTGGCCCAGGCGCACCGTGTCGAGCGCCTGGGCCACCCGCGCCTGCACCTCGGCCACCGGCGTCTTGCGCACCTGCAGCGGAAAGGCCACGTTCTGCGCCACCGTCATGTGCGGAAACAGGCTGTAGCTCTGGAACACCACGCCCATGCCGCGCTGGTGCGGCGGCAGCTGCTCGATGGGCCGGCCGTCGAGCCGGATGTGCCCGGCCGTGGCCTGCTCGAAGCCGGCCAGCAGCATCAGCGTGCTGGTCTTGCCCGACCCCGACGGGCCCAGCAAGGTGAGGAACTCGCCGGCCTCGATGTCCAGCGTCAGGTCGTCCACCGCCGGCGTGCTGCTGCCGGGGTACAGCTTGCTGAGCTGGCGGATCTCGATCAGCGCCATCGACTGCGCGCCTGCGGTGGGTTGTGGGTTGGGCCCGTTGCCTCAGAACCCGCCGCGCACCCAGGCCAGGGTGTCGTCCAGTGCCAGCGTGGTCTTGGCCAGCAGTACGTCGATCTCGGTTTCGGTGATGATCAGCGGCGGCGAGAAGGCGATGATGTCGCCCATCAGCACCCGCACGATCAGGCCATGCGCCTGGGCGCGCCTGACGAAGTAGGCCCCCACGCCGCGCTTGGGGTCGAAGGGCTTGCGCTGCGCCGGCACCTCGGCCAGTTCCAGCGCGCCGATCAGGCCCATGCCGCGGGCCTCGCCCACCAGCGGGTGCTCGGCAAACTGGCGCAGGCCGGCCTGCAGGCGCGGTGCCACCTGTTGCACATGGCCGATCACGTCGTCGTCGGTGTAGATGCGCAGGGTTTCCAGCGCCACCGCGCAGGCCAGCGGGTGGCCGCTGTAGGTGTAGCCATGGCCGAAGGTGCCCACGCTGGCGCTGGCATCGGCCACCACCTGGTAGACGGCATCGGTCACCATCAGCGCCGACATCGGCACATAGGCCGACGTGAGCATCTTGGCCACCGTCACCATGTCGGGCTGCAGGTTGAACACGTTGGTGCCGAAGGCCTGGCCCAGGCGGCCGAAGCCGGTGATCACCTCGTCGGCGATGAACAGGATGTCGTTCTTCTTCAGCACCGCCTGCACCCGCTCGAAGTAGCCGGCCGGCGGGATGATGACGCCGCCCGCGCCCTGCACCGGCTCGGCGATGAAGGCGGCAATCGTCCCGGCGCCTTCGGCGGCGATCAGGTCTTCCAGCTCTTTCACCAGCCGGTCGACGAACTGCGGCTCGGTCTCGCCCGGCAGGCCCACGCCGTAGAAGTGCGGCGCGCTCACCCGCAGGATGCCGGGCAGCGGCAGGTCGAAGTGCTGGTGCATCGTGGCCAGGCCCGACATGGACGCGGCAGCCGCCGTCACCCCGTGGTAACCCTTCTGCCGCGCGATGATCTTCTTCTTGGCCGGCCGGCCACGGGCGTTGTTGTAGTAGCGCACCAGCTTGAAGGCGGTGTCGTTGGATTCGGAGCCCGAGTTGGCGAACAGCACCCGGCCGCGCTGCAGCGCGGGCGTGGGCGCCCAGGCCATCAACGTCTTGACCAGCGCGGTCACCGGGCCGGGCACCTTGCCGCTGAAGGAGTGGTAGTAAGGCAACTCGCGCATCTGCCGCTCGGCGGCGGTGGCCAGGCGCCCCTCACTGAAACCCAGGCTGGCGCACCACAGCCCGGCCATGCCTTCGAGGTAGCGCTTGCCGTGCTCGTCGATCACATGCACGCCGTCGCCCTTGACGATCACCAGCGGGCCGTCCTGCTCCAGCTGGCGCAGCTGGGTGTAGGGGTGCAGGTGGTGGGCGATGTCGCTGCGGCCGGCAGGCGATAACTCGGGGGCGGTGGTGGTGGTGGTCATGGCAAGGGATCGGAGTTGATCTGGCGACGATGATATGCCGCCAAGTGCTGTGCATGGCTGGACTGTTTGTCGGCTTGGGGCTCGTTGCTGTCGTTGCCGTTCGTGAACAGCCGACATGCACAGTGCGGCGGGAGGCCGAGGCCGGCGGGTGACTGGCTGAGAGCCTGAGAGTCTTTCGTTCGTGCCCGCTCATCACGCCAAAGTGCCCCCGCTCGTCGTTGCAAATGCTCGCCATACCCCGGGCTATGGCTGCGCTTTGCGCCTAGATCGGGCGCTCTTTGACGCGCTGTTCGGGCACGCCCGAAAAACTCTCAGGCTCTGACTCCATGTCATTCCAGGCCTCCGGCCCGCCGTTCTTGACTTGCGTCAGCCAGTCAACCGCCGTCCTCGTCCCAGACACGGCGGTGGCGTGCGAAGGCAAAAGTCCCGAGCGCTGCGGTGGTGCCCGCCCGTCCCGCGGCGATCGCACCAATCGTCGAACGCCGGCTTTCAGCGCCAACAACCACCGTCAGCTCAGGGCCCAGACTGGCCAGCGACCCCGTGACGGTCTGCCTCTTCGGGTCAGGCCGTCTTGGCCGCGTAGCCCAGCACGGCCTTGGTCTCCAGGAACTCACCGAAGGCGTGCTCGCCCCACTCGCGCCCGTTGCCGGATTGCTTGAAGCCGCCGAAAGGCGCCATCAGGTCGGGCCCGGCGCTGTTGATGTTGACCTGGCCGGCACGCAGGCGCGAAGCCACCTTGCGGGTGGCCTCGGCGTCGCTGCCCGACACATAGGCTGCCAGGCCGTAGGGCGTGTCGTTGGCAATCGCCACCGCCTCGTCGACCGTGTCGTAGCCCAGGATGGTGAGCACCGGGCCGAAGATCTCCTCGCGCGCCACCGTCATCTGGTTGTTCACATGGCCCAGCACCGTGGGCTTGACGTAGTAGCCGGTCTCCAGCCCGGCGGGCTTGCCCAGGCCGCCAGCCACCACGGTGGCGCCTTCGTCGATGCCCTTGGCGATCAGCGACTCGATCTTGTCCCACTGCGCGGCCGAGATCACCGGGCCCAGCGCGGCACCACTGCTCACCGGGTCACCCACGGTGGTGGCTTCGGCGGCCGCCTTGGCGATGGCCAGGGCCTCGTCCATGCGGCTGTTGGGCACCAGCATGCGGGTGGGGGCGTTGCAGCTCTGGCCGCTGTTGCTCATCACGCCGCGCACGCCGCCGGTCACCGCTTTCTGGAAATCAGCCCCCACCAGGTCCGGCAGGATGATGTTGGGCGACTTGCCGCCCAGCTCCTGGTGCACCCGCTTGACGGTGGGCGCCGCGTTGCGCGCCACCTCGATGCCGGCGCGGGTGCTGCCGGTGAAGGACACCAGGTCCACCTCGGGGTGGCTGGAGATGGCCGCGCCCACGGTGGGGCCGTCGCCGTTGACCAGGTTGAACACGCCGGCCGGCACGCCGGCGGCATGCATGATCTCGGTCCAGATCTGCGCCGAGAACGGCGACAGCTCGCTCGGCTTGAGCACCATGGTGCAGCCCACCGCCAGCGCCGGTGCCACCTTGCAGGCGATCTGGTTGACCGGCCAGTTCCAGGGCGTGATCAGCCCGCACACGCCGATCGGCTCCTTGGCCAGCAGCGTGGTGCCGCGCTGCTCGCTGAACTTGTACTCCTTCAGCACATTCAACGCGGTGGTCAGGTGGCCCACGCCCATCGCGGCCTGGGCCTTCTGCGCCAGCATGGCCGGCGCGCCCATCTCCTCGGTGATGGCCGCAGCCATGTCGGCGTAGCGCTTCTTGTACTCGTCGAGGATCGCCTCCAGCAGCGCCACGCGGTCGGCCACGCTGGTCTGCGAATAGCTGGCGAAGGCCGCGCGGGCGGCCCGCACGGCCGTGCCCACGTCGGCGGCGCTGCCCATGCTGATGCGGCCGGCCACAGCCTCGGTGGCGGGGTTGATCACGTCCAGCGTCTTCGGGGTGACCGGGTCGACCCAGGCACCGTTGATGTAGAACTTGAGGTAGTCACGCATGGCTGTGTTCCTGAAAAGGGTTGGGGGAGTTACTCAGTGGGCGGGCGCCGGGCAGGATCGGCAGGCCCGGCACGGTGCCAGCCCGGCGCCGCGCGGTCTGTTGCCTGGGCGACATGCCGGCGGGCAGCGGCCGGTGGTTGCTGCCCACCCCGGGGTGGCGCCCGGGGATACCACCCGGTGTTTGGGCGATGATCGCAGCGTCTGCCCACCCGCCACGCCACACACCGCCATGTCCCTTACCCCGGCGCGCCCCCAGGACCTGCCTGGTGTCGACCGCCTGCTGCACCAACCCGCTGTGGCCGCCCTGGTAGCGCAGCATGGCCACAGCCTGGTGGCCGACCAGGCGCGCGGCCTGCTGGACAGCCTGCGCCGCCAGGCCCTGGACGGCCGGCTGCCGGCGGCGGCGGTGCAGCCCGACGCGCTGGCCGACGCGCTGGCGCAGCGGGTGGCGCAGCGGCTGGCCCCGCGCCTGCAGCGGGTGCTGAACCTCACCGGCACGGTGATCCACACCAACCTGGGCCGCGCGCTGCTGGCCGACAGCGCGCTGCAGCGGCTGCTGGCATTGATGACCGGGCCCAACAACCTGGAATACGACCTGGCCGCCGGCGGCCGCGGCGACCGCGACAGCGTGGTCGAAGAGCTGCTGTGCACCCTCACCGGCGCCGAGGCCGCCACCGTGGTCAACAACAACGCTGCGGCGGTGCTGCTGACCATCGCTGCGCTGGCCGGCGGCGGCCGCGAGGTGATCGTCTCGCGCGGCGAGCTGGTGGAGATCGGCGGCGCCTTCCGCATGCCCGACGTGATGGCCGCCGCCGGTGCGCGCCTGGTGGAAGTGGGCACCACCAACCGCACCCACCCGCGTGACTACGCGCAAGCCATCACCGCCAACACCGCGCTGCTGATGAAGGTGCACACCAGCAACTACGCGGTGCAGGGCTTCACCGCCGCAGTCGACGAGGCCACGCTGGCCGGCATCGCGCATGCCCGCGGCCTGCCGCTGGCCACCGACCTGGGCGCCGGCGCGCTGGTCGACCTGGCGCAGTGGGGCCTGCCGAGCGAGCCGTTGCCGCAGGACAAGATCGCCGCCGGCTGCGATGTCGTCACCTTCAGCGGCGACAAGTTGCTGGGCGGCCCGCAGGCCGGCCTGGTCGTCGGCAGCCGTGCGGCCATCGACCGCATCCGCCGCTTTCCGCTGAAGCGGGCGCTGCGGGTGGGCCAGCTCACGCTGGCCGCACTGGAGGCCACGCTGATGCTTTACCTGCGGCCCGAGCGCCTGCGCCAAGACCTGCCCACGCTGCGGCTGCTCACCCGCCCTGCCGAGGCCATCCGCGCCCAGGCGCTGGCGCTGCAGCCGGCGCTGGCCGCCGCGCTGGCGCCGCGCTACGGCGTGGCGGTGGTGGCGCTGCTGGGGCAGATCGGCTCGGGCTCGCTGCCGGTGGAGCGCCTGCCGTCGGCCGGCCTGGCGGTCACGCCGCTGCAGAAGCCGGGCGCCGGCCGCGCGCTCGACGCGTTGGCCGCCGCGTTGCGCGGCCTGCCGCTGCCGGTGATCGGCCGCATCCACGCCGACCAGCTGCTGCTGGACCTGCGCTGCCTGGACGACACGGCCGCCTTCAGCGCCCAACTGCCGACGCTGCAGGCGGCGCTGGCCTGATGCCCGTGCCGCAGCCCGCCGCCGCCGGCGCGGCGTCCACCGGCCTGCATACGCGCGACCGCCTGGCCGTGGTGGCCACGATGATGGCGGTGGCCCTGGTGACGCTGGACGCCACGCTGATCAACACCGCACTGCCGGCCATCGCGGCCGACCTGCAGGCCGCGCCGGCCCAGACCATCTGGGTGGTCAATGCCTACCAGCTGGCGGTGGCCGGCTTTCTGCTGCCGTTTGCCGCGCTGGGCGACCGGCTGGGCGCACGCACCGTGCACCTGGCCGGGCTGCTGTTCTACATGCTGGCCACGCTGGGCTGCCTGCTGGCCGACAGCCTGCCGGCGCTGGCGGCGGCGCGGGCACTGCAGGGCATCGGCGGGGCGGCGTTGATGAGCGTGAACATCGCTCTGGTGCGCCAGATCTACCCGCCCCAGCACCTGGGCCGCGGCGTGGGACTGAACGCGATGGTGGTGGGCGTGTCGTTCGCTGCCGGGCCGACGCTGGCGTCGCTGGTGCTGTCGGTGGCGCCCTGGCACTGGCTGTTCGCTGTCAGCCTGCCGGTGGCGGCGCTGGCGCTGGCGGTGGCCTGGCCCACGCTGCCGCGCGCCAGCCGGCCGGGCCAGGCGTTGCTCGACCCGGTCACCGCGCTGTGCGCCACCGTGTGCTTTGCCGGCCTGGTCGGCGCGCTGAGTGCGGCCGCCCAGCGCCAGCCGCTGGTGGTGGTGGGGCCGGTGCTGGCGCTGGCACTGGCCGCCGGCGCGCTGCTGCTGCACCGCCAGGCCGGCCACCCCGCGCCGATGCTGCCGGTGGACCTGCTGCGCCGGCCGATGTTCGCGCTGTCGATCGCCACGGCGGTGTGTTCGTTCTGCGCCCAGGGCCTGGCCTTCGTCAGCCTGCCCTTCTTCTTCGAGACGGTGCTGCACCGCGACCCGGTGCAGACCGGCTTCCTGATGGCGCCCTGGGCCATCGTGGTGGCCGCTGCCGCGCCGCTGGCCGGGCGGCTGAGCGACACCCAGGCACCGGGGCTGATGGGCGGCATCGGCCTGGCCATCCTGTGCGGCGGCATGGTGGCCATGGCCACGCTGCCGGGTGATGCCACGGCGCTGCGCATCGTGCTGAGCATGGCGCTGTGCGGCCTGGGCTTCGGGCTGTTCCAGTCGCCCAACTTGAAGGCCATCATGTCGGCCGCGCCGCCCGAGCGCAGTGGCGGCGCCAGCGGCATGGTGGCCATGGCCCGCCTGAACGGCCAGGCGCTGGGCGCGGCGCTGGTGGCGCTGTGCTTCGGCATCGCCGGCACGCAGGGCCCGGTGCTGGCGCTGGAGCTGGGCGCGGGCTTTGCGGTGCTGGGGGCTCTGGTCAGCGCCGCGCGGCTGTGGGTGCGGTGAGGGCTACCGCAGCGCGTGGTACGTCGCCGACTGGAACGCGTAGAACAGCGGCAATGACTTGCTGTCGGCGAACGGCAGGATCTGCGTCAGGTACGCGCCGCCGATGCCGGTGGTCTGGTCGATCCAGAAATAGCTGTTGGCCAGGCCGCACCACATCAGGCCGCCGGCGGGCATGCCGGTGTCGGTGGCCGCCTCGTTGATCTGAAAGCTCAAACCCCAGCTCTTTTCCACACCCGGGAAGAACTCCGCGTCCAGCGTCAGCGGCGGCGCCTGGGTGGGCAGGTTGGTCACCCGCAGCGGGCCCATGGCGTTGTGGCTCATCAGCTGCACCGTCTCGGGTTGCAGCACCTGGGCGCCACTGCTGGCACGGCCCTGGTTGAGCATCATGCGGATGAAGTGCATGTAGTCGCCCACCGTGCCGTACAGGCCGCCGCCGGCCATCTCGTGCTCGGGCTGCTGCTCGATCTCCAGGTCACCGGCCACCAGCGCGCCGTCGTCGCCGCGGTGGTGGATCTTGGCCAGCCGGCTGCGCTGGTCGGCGCGGATCTGGAAGGCCGTCTCCGACATGCCCAGCGGCCCCAGCAGATGCTGCTGCAGGTATTGGCCGATGGTCTGGCCGCTCACCGCCTCGACCATGCGCGCCGCCCAGTCGATGTTGATGCCGTACAGCCAGCGCTCGCCCGGGTCGAAGACCAGCGGCTGCATCATCGCCGCGCGGCTGCAGCTGATGATGCCCGGCGTGCCGGTGGCTGCCTGGTAGCGGCCGGTGTCGGCGTCCCAGAACTCATAGCCGAAGCCGGCGGTGTGGGTGAGCAGGTGGCGCAGCGTGATGTCGCGCTTGGGCGCCCGCATGACCGGCTGGCCGGCGGCGTCGAAGCCCTCCAGCACCTGGCACTCGCCCAGGCGCGGCACCACCGCCTTGGCCGGGCTGTCCAGGTGCAGCTTGCCCTGCTCCACCAGCTGCATGCAGGCCGCGCCGGTGATGGCCTTGGTCATCGACGCGATCCAGCCGACGGTGTCGGTGGCCATCGCTCCGCTGCTGCCCAGGTCGCTGCCCAGCACGCGCTGGCCGAAGGCGCCTTCGTACAGGTTGTGGCTGCGGTCGGTGACCATGGCCACCACGCCAGGCACTGAGCCCTGTGCGGCGGCGCGGCCCAGGATGTCGTCCAGACTGGATTGCAGGCTCATCAGGTGTCTCCGGTGGGTTGGGGGCGGGATGGGGGCGCCGCAGGCGCCACCGCCGCTGCAGTGTGCGTCGGCGGGCTGCAGCCAACAAGATGCCAGGCGGCGACTGCGGGTTGACACCGATGCCGCGTTCGCCGCCGGCCAGACCGACGCGGACCTGGTTGCTCGCGGTCAGGCGCTCAGGCGCTCAGGCCGGCGCGGCCACCAGGCCGAACTTCGCGGTCAGCCGGTCACGCTGGCCGGGCTGGAAGTTGATGCGCGAGGCATCACCGCCCACCGCCCGCACCAGCCGCCGGTCCATCACCGCAAACCACAGCGGCGGCACATAGGCCAGCGGGAACATGCCGAAGTAGCCGTTGGGCAGCTGCGGCGCGGCGTCGAAGTGGCGCAGCGCCTGGTAGCGCCGCAGCGGGTGGGCGTGGTGGTCGCTGTGGCGCTGCAGGTGGAAGGTGGCCCAGTTCGAGAACACATGGTTGCTGTTCCATGAATGCTGCGGCGCGCAGCGCTCGGGCCGGCCGTCGGCACCCACCCGGCGCAAGAGCCCGTAGTGCTCGATGTAGTTGGCCGAGGTGAGCTGGAAGTTGGCCCACAGCGACGCGGGCAGCAGGAACAGCAGCACCTGCGGGCCCAGCCACAGGCACAGCGCACCCCACAGCGCGGCCGAGATCGCCAGCGGCTGCAGGATCTCGTTGTGCCAGGACCAGACCGCCTGGCCGTCGGCGCGCAGGCGCGCACGCTCCAGCGCCCAGGCGCGGTGCCAGGCGCCGGGCATCTCGCGCAGCGCGAAGGCCCAGATGGTTTCGCCCATGCGCGACGAGGCCGGGTCTTGCGGCGTGGCCACATCCCGGTGGTGGCCGCGGTTGTGCTCGATGGTGAAGTGGCCGTAGACGGTGGGCGCCAGGATGAATTTGGCCAGCCAGCGCTCCAGCGGCGTGCGCTTGTGGCCGATCTCATGGCCCAGGTTGATGCAGAAACCGCCCACGCCGCCGGTGGCGATCACCAGGCCCAGCTGCCCCGCCCAGCCCAGCGGCGCGGTCTGGCTGAACCAGGCCGCGAAGATGAAGGCGCCCCACAGCAACGGCACCAGCGCGAAGGTGACGCGGCGGTAGTACGCGTCGGCTTCCAGCGCCGGCACGGCAGACTCTGGCGGGTTGCTGCGGTCGGTGCCCAGCAGCAGGTCGAGCAGCGGCGCGATGACGTAGGTGAAGACCACCGGCAGCCACAGCATCAGCGTCACCGGGTGCCACAGCCACAGCAGCGGGCCGGCAGCGATGGTCAGCGGCACCAGCAGCGACAGCACCCAGGCGAAGCGCTTGTGGTCGCGGTACGGGGCTGCGGGGCGGGGGGGTGTGGGGCGCGGTGTTGCGGCGGTGTTCGACATGCCCCCAGTGTCGCGCCGGCACCTGGCGCTGTCGAGGCGCATGCGGACACGCCGGGGCGCGGCCCGGTGCTCAGAGCCTGAGAGTTTTTCGGGCCTGCCCGAACAGCGCGTCAAAGGGCGCCCGATCTAGGCGCAAAGCGCAGCCATAGCCCGGGCTATGGCGAGCATTTGCAACGACGAGCGGGGACACTTTGGCGTGATGAGCGGGCATGAACGAAAGACTCTCAGGCTCTCAGCCCTGCCGGCGGGTGGCCAGCCAGATGCTGGGCAGGATCAGCGCGGCGCCGGCCGCGTGGTACCAGGCCGGCGGCTCACCGAGCAGCAACCAGGCGGTGAAGGCGGCATACACCGGCCCCAGGTACAGCACCAGGGCGGTGGGCCCGGCACCCAGCTCGCGCAGCATGAACGAGTAGGCCTGGTAGGCCAGGATGCCCGGCAACACCGCCGCAGCCACGATCAGGCCCACCGCGTGCCAGCTGAAGGGCGGTGGTGTGACCAGGGCCAGCTCCAGCGCGGTGAAGGGCAACAGCACCAGGATGCCGCCGGCGGTGATGGCCACCAGCCGCTCGGCCGTGCCCAGTCGGCTGGGCCACCGCCGCAGCAGCACCGAGTAGGCCACCCAGCTGATGCCGGCGGCCAGAACCCAGCCGTCACCCACGGTGAAGCGCACCGCCAGCAGGTTGCGCAAGTCGCCCTTGGCGATGACGAACAGCACGCCCAGCAGCGCCAGCGCCACGCCCGCCACCTGGCTGGGCGCCATGCGCTCGCCCAGCAGCAGCGCGCCCACCACCGCAACGGCCACCGGCGTGGCGGCGTAGATCAGCGCGATGTTGGCCGACGAGGTGGTCTGCCCGCCGATGTAGACGAAGGCGCCGCAGATCCACATGCCCAGGCCGCCCAGCACCAGCAGCTGTTTCCATTCAGCCGCCAGCCAGGGCCGCCCGGCGCGGCGCAGCCCCACCCAGGCCAGCGGCAGCATCAGCGCAAAGGCCAGGCTCCAGCGCCCCAGTGCCAGCGTGTGCGGCGAGACCACACCGGCTGCGGCGCGGGCGATCAGGTAATTGCTCGACCAGGCCAGCGGCACCAGCCACAGCAGCAGGCGGGCGATGCGCTGGCGGCGTGCGGCCGCCCGGTCGGGGGCAGTGTCGGTGTCAAAGACAGGGACAGGGTCGGGGGTCCGGGCCATGCGTGGTGGGCGTCGTCGTGCTGTCAGCGGGGCGGCCGATTGTCCACGCCGGCCCGTGCTGACCCGGCGCCCCACACACCTCCACGGGTACATCCATGGCGGCGCAGCCATGGCCACGCGGGCTGTCGGTGCCGAACGGTGGCAGCCGCCGCGCCGGCGCGCCCGCGCCGTGCGGCAGTCACCGCGTGGTTCGTCGACGGGCGAACCGACCT
>JBBRVT010000031.1:0-17588 GCA_038246615.1 Burkholderiales bacterium | reverse complement strand
TGATCGAGGTGAGCGAGGCCGGCGCGCAGGTGCTGGGGCCCATCGCCGCCGAACTGGCCTATGGCGAAGGCCTGCAGGCCCATGCGCTGGCAGCGGAAATGCGCTTGAAGCGTTGACACGAAGTTCGTGCAACACGAAAATAGTGCGACACGAAGCCAGTGGGGTATGACTGAACCATGAAGAACGTGACCGTCACGATGGAAGACAGCGTGGCCGATTGGGCCCGCATGGAAGCCGCCCGCCGCAACACCAGCGTGTCGCGACTGGTGGGCGAGATGCTGGCTGAAAAGATGCGGCGCACTGGCCGCTATGAGCGGGCGATGCACGAGGCGCTGAAATTCCACCCGATCCAGTTTGAGCAGCCCTTCTTGACCCGCGAAGACATCTATGCCGAGCGGCTCGACCGTTTTCGTTGACACCAATGTGCTGCTGTACGCTGTCGATCCGCGCGATCCGGCAAAGCAGTCAGCGGCGCAAGCCTGGTTGCGGCAATGCTGGCAACGCGATTGCGGGCGCATCAGCACGCAGGTGTTGAACGAGTTGTTTGTGAATCTGCGGCGCACCGCGCCGTCGTTGTCTGTGGACGACGCCCGCCGCATCGTGCGCGAGTACCGCGCCTGGACACCCTGGGTCGTCGACGACGACACGGCGGACGCCGCCTGGGTCTTGCAGGACCGCCTGGGTTACCACTACTGGGATGCGCTGATGCTGGCTGCCGCACAGCAGCAGGGCTGCGCGCTGCTGCTGTCTGAGGACATGCAGCACAACCAGGTGATCGACCAGATGCGCATCGTCAACCCCTTCCTGGCCGACCCCAGCCTGCTGGACAGCACCCCATGACCACCCCACTCGCCGCCACCACCGCCCGCACCACCGCCCGCACGATCGCCCGCAACATCCGCCAGGACGTGCAGGGCATGCACGCCTATGCGGTGCAGCCCAGCGCCGGCCTGACCAAGCTGGACGCGATGGAAAACCCGTTCAGCCTGCCGCCTGCGCTGCAGCAGGCGCTGGGCGAACGGCTGGGCCGCGCCGCCATCAACCGCTACCCGGCTGGCCGGGTGGACGACCTGCGTGCCGCGCTGGCCGCCTACGCCGGTCTGCCCGAAGGCTGCGCGCTGATGCTGGGCAATGGCTCGGATGAACTGATCAGCCTGCTGGCCATGGCCTGCGACCTGCCGGGCGCTGCCATCCTGGCGCCGGTGCCGGGCTTCGTGATGTATGCCATGTCGGCCCAGTTGCAGGGCCTGCGCTTCGTGGGTGTGCCGCTGACGGCCGACTTCGCGCTGGACGAGGCGGCGATGCTCGCCGCCATCGAAACCGAACGCCCGGCGCTGCTGTACCTGGCCTACCCCAACAACCCCACCGCCAACCTGTGGGACGACGCGGTGATCGACCGCCTGATCACCGCCATGGACCGGGTGCAGGGCCTGGTGGTGATGGACGAGGCCTACCAGCCCTTTGCCGCGCGCAATTCGATGGACCGCTTGCGCCGCCACCCGCATCTGCTGGTGATGCGCACGCTCAGCAAGTTCGGCCTGGCCGGCGTGCGCATCGGCTACCTGATGGGTGCTGCTGCGCTGGTGGCCGAGATCGACAAGCTGCGCCCGCCCTACAACATCAGCGTGCTCAATGCCGAGGCGGCGCTGTTCGCGCTGGAGCATGCGGCGGTGTATGCCGAGCAGGCCGCGCTGATTCGCACCGAGCGCACCACGCTGCAGGCGCAGCTGGCCACGCTGCCGGGCCTGCAGACCTGGCCCAGCGAGGCCAACATGGTGCTGGTGCGCGTGCCCGATGCCACTGCTGCCTTCGCCGGCCTGAAGGCGAACGGCGTGCTGGTGAAGAACGTGTCGGCCCTGCACCCGTTGCTGGCCAACTGCCTGCGCCTGACGGTGGGCACGCCCGACGAGAATCGCCAACTGCTGGCCGCGCTGCGCGCCGTGCTCTGATTTCCTGCCAGCCCGAGAATGCCCCTCATGGACCCGATCACCCCCAGGACCGCAGACGTCACCCGCAGCACCAAGGAAACCCAGATCCGCGTGCGCCTCAACCTCGACGGCACCGGCGTCGGCCAGTTCGCCACCGGCATCGGCTTCTTCGACCACATGCTCGACCAGGTGGCCCGCCACGGCCTGATCGACCTGCACATCGAATGCGAAGGCGACCTGCACATCGACGGCCACCACACGGTGGAAGACGTGGGCATCACCCTGGGCCAAGCGGTGGCGCAGGCGGTGGGCGACAAGCGTGGCATCACCCGCTACGGCCACAGCTATGTGCCGCTGGATGAAGCGCTGTCGCGGGTGGTGGTCGATTTCTCCGGCCGGCCGGGCCTGCACCAGCACATCCCGTTCACCAGCGGCATGGTCGGCACGCTCGACACGCAGCTGGTCTTCGAGTTCTTCCAGGGCTTCGTCAACCACGCGCTGTGCACCCTGCACATCGACAACCTGACGGGAGTCAACGCCCACCACCAGGCCGAGACGGTGTTCAAGGCGTTCGGCCGCGCGCTGCGCATGGCGCTCACGCCCGATGCCCGCTCGGCTGGCGTGATCCCGTCCACCAAGGGCAGCCTCTGATGCCTGGCAAGACCGTTGCCGTGGTGGACTACGGCATGGGCAACCTGCGCTCGGTGTCGCAGGCGGTGCTGCATGTGGCCGGGCCCTCGGGCTACGAGGTGGTCATCACCCGACGGCCCGAGCAGGTGCGCGCCGCCGAGCGGGTGGTGCTGCCTGGCCAGGGCGCGATGCGTGACTGCATGCGCGAGCTGCACGACAGCGGCCTGAAAGACGCGGTGCTGGAAGCCGCCGCCACCAAGCCGCTGATGGGTGTGTGCGTGGGCATGCAGATGCTGCTCGACCACAGCGAGGAGCAGGACACGCCCGGCCTGGGCCTGATCCCCGGGCGGGTGAAGCGCTTCCAGCTTGCTGGCCGCCTGCAGCCTGACGGCAGCCGCTACAAGGTGCCGCAAATGGGCTGGAACCGGGTGCATGCCGATCTGCAGGGCGGCGCGGACCACCCGCTGTGGAATGGCGTGCCCGACGGCAGCTGGTTCTACTTCGTGCACAGCTACTACACCGCCCCGTCTGACCCGCGCCACAGCGCCGGCTGGACGGACTACGGTGAGCGCTTTACCTGCGCCCTGGCGCGGGATAACATTTTTGCCACCCAGTTCCACCCCGAGAAGAGCGCCGACCAGGGCCTGGCCCTGTACCGCAACTTCCTCGCTTGGAATCCCTGAGCGCTGTCAGTCCCCTTTCAGCCCCGTTCCACCACCCAAACCGCTGCTTCCAGCCATGTTGCTGATCCCCGCCATCGACCTGAAGGACGGCCATTGCGTGCGCCTTGAAAAAGGCGACATGAACGTCTCCACCATCTTCGGAGAAGACCCTGCTGCCATGGCACGCCGCTGGGTGACCGCCGGTGCACGCCGCCTGCACCTGGTCGACTTGAACGGCGCCTTCGCCGGCAAGCCGGTGAACGAGCCGGCGATCAAGGCCATCCTGCGCGAGGTCGGCAATGAGATCCCGGTGCAGCTGGGTGGCGGCATCCGCGACCTGGACACCATCGAGCGCTACCTCGATGACGGCATCAGCTACATCATCATCGGCACGGCGGCGGTCAAGAGCCCGGGCTTTCTCAAAGACGCCTGCAGCGCCTTCGGCGGCCACATCATCGTCGGGCTCGATGCCAAGGACGGCAAGGTGGCCACCGACGGCTGGAGCAAGCTCACCGGCCACGAGGTAGTCGACCTGGCCAAGAAGTTCGAGGACTACGGCGTCGAAGGCGTGATCTACACCGACATCGGCCGCGACGGCATGCTCACCGGCATCAACATCGAGGCTACGGTGAAGCTGGCACGGGCGCTCAGCATCCCGGTGATCGCCTCGGGCGGCCTGTCCGACATCGCCGACATCGAGCGCCTGTGCGCGGTGGAGTTCGAAGGCGTGAGTGGCGTGATCTGCGGCCGCAGCATCTACAGCGGCGCGCTGGATTTCACTGCGGCGCAGAAACGGGCGGACGAGCTGAAGAAAGCGGCCTGAGTAGTGCAGCGGAACCCCCTCATTCGCGGGGGTGCTTTGCCGGCGGTTTCGTTCCACAGTCGCAAGGTTTGGTTCAATCAACTGGAGATTTCTGATGCGTAAAAGTCTTTTGGGCTTCGCGGTGGCTGCGCTTGTGGCGGCAGCACCGGCCCAGGCCGAGATCAACTCGTTTGCCGCCGTTCTTTCTGGTGCCAACGAAGTGGCCGATGGTGATCCGGACGGCTTCGGCCTTGCCACTATCGTCATTGACGTGCCGACCAATCGGGTCACCTGGGCAATCCAGGCCAACAACATCGGGCCGATCATGGGGGCACACATCCATGCTGGTGCGGCCGGCACCAACGGACCAGTGCGGGTGGATTTCGGTGGCGCGTTGTTCGGCACTGTCATTGATCCTGACGCGGTGTTCATCACGCCAATGAACGCTGGCAACTGGTATGTCAACCTGCACACGGCCGCGCATCCTGGCGGCGCCATCCGCGGCCAGTTGATGTACATCACCACCGCCGTGCCCGAGCCCGGCACCTATGCGCTGATGCTGGCCGGTCTCGGCGCTGTCGGTTTGATGGCGCGCCGTCGTCGGTCATCAGTTTGAGGTTGGTTTTCTTCCGGCACGGAAGCCCCGCGATGCGGGGCTTTTTGTTGGCCGGATAATTCGTGTCATGCTTGCCAAACGCATCATTCCCTGCCTTGACGTCACCGGCGGCCGTGTCGTCAAGGGCGTCAACTTCGTCGAACTGCGCGACGCCGGCGACCCGGTGGAGATCGCCGCCCGCTACAACGCGCAGGGTGCCGACGAACTCACCTTTCTCGACATCACCGCCACCAGCGACGGCCGCGACCTGATCCTGCACATCATCGAGGCGGTGGCCTCGCAGGTGTTCATCCCGCTCACCGTGGGCGGCGGCGTACGCAGCGTGGCCGACGTGCGGCGCCTGCTCAACGCCGGGGCCGACAAGGTCAGCTTCAATTCGGCGGCCATCGCCACGCCAGCGGTGATCCAGGACGCATCGGCCAGGTACGGCGCGCAGTGCATCGTGGTGGCCATCGACGCCAAGCGCCGCCATGCTGACGACCTGGCCGCGCGCGGTGCGGGCTGGGACGTCTACAGCCACGGCGGGCGCAGGAACACCGGCCTGGACGCAGTGGCCTGGGCACGGCAGATGGCCGAGTTCGGCGCCGGCGAGATCTTGCTGACCAGCATGGACCGCGACGGCACCAAGATCGGTTTCGATCTGGAACTCACCCGCGCGGTGTGCGACGCGGTGCCGGTGCCGGTGATCGCTTCGGGCGGCGTGGGTGCGCTGCAGCACCTGGCCGAGGGCATCCAGATCGGCGGCGCCGATGCGGTGCTGGCAGCCAGCATCTTCCACTACGGTGAATTCACCGTCGGCCAGGCCAAGGCGCTGATGGCACAGCACGGCATCCCCGTGCGGCTTTGATGCCTGGCCGCGCCGCCAGGGTGCCGCACGAGGTGCGCCTGATCGGCGGCAGCCTCAAGCGCAGCAAGCTGCCGGTGGCCGACCGCCCGGGCCTGCGGCCCACGCCCGACCGGGTGCGCGAGACCCTGTTCAACTGGCTGGGGCAGGATCTGACCGGCTGGCGTGTGCTCGATGCCTTTGCCGGCAGCGGGGCGCTGGGTTTCGAGGCGGCTTCACGCGGTGCTGCCGAGGTGCTGCTGCTGGAGCGCGACCCGGCCCTGGCGCGCAGTCTGCAAGCCAGCCAGGCGCGGCTGCAGGCCACGGCGCTGCGTGTGCAGGCCACCGACGCCATCGCCTGGATGGCCTGCTGCCCGCCCGGCCGATTCGACCTGGTGCTGCTCGACCCGCCCTTCGATGCCGACCTGCAGGTGCCTGCGCTGGCGGTGGCGGCGCCGTTGCTGGGCCATGGCGGGCTGCTGTATCTGGAAGCGCCCGCGCCGTTGGCGCCGTCTGCGCTGCCGATCGAATTTGCACTTTCGCGACAAGGCTGCGCCGGGGCGGTGCACTATCATTTGCTGCGCCGCAACACCTGATCCACATCAAGCGGACCGACGGCGCCCACGCCACAGGAGACAACCGTGACCCATGCCAAGTTCATCACTGCCGTCTACCCTGGCACCTTCGACCCCATGACCCTGGGGCATGAGGATCTGATGGCGCGCGCCTCGCGGTTGTTCGACAAGCTGATCCTGGCGGTGGCTGCGGGGCACCACAAGCGCACCATGTTCACCATCGCCGAGCGCCTGGACATGGCGCGAGAGATCGCCCGGCCTTACGTCAACATCGAGGTGGTGCCCTTCCGCGGCTTGCTGCGCAACTTCGTGGTGGACAACGGCGGCAACGTGGTGGTGCGTGGCCTGCGCGCGCTGAGCGACTTCGACTATGAATTCCAGATGGCCGGCATGAACCGCCAGCTGATGCCCGACGTCGAGACGCTGTTCCTGACGCCCAGTGACCAGTACCAATTCGTCAGCAGCACCTTCGTGCGCGAGATTGCCACGCTCAGCGGTGATGTCTCCAAGTTCGTGGCACCCTCGGTACTGGCCCGGCTGCAGGAGCGCGTGGCGCGACCAGCGGCCGAGGAGTGAACCAGCATGGCGTTGATGATCACCGACACGGCCAGCGGCAATTGGCAACCCATGCGTCGCCCCGCTGACTGCGGCCAGGGCATGCAGGCCGAGGCCGAATTCGTTGCCGATCAGGAGGGCCCATGGCACTCATGATCACCGACGAATGCATCAACTGCGACGTCTGTGAGCCCGAATGCCCGAACCAGGCAATCTCGATGGGCACAGACTTCTACGAGATTGCACCCGACAAGTGCACCGAATGCATCGGCCACTTCGACGAGCCGCAATGCGTGCAGGTGTGCCCGGTGGCCTGCATCCCGGTCGACCCGCAGCGCATGGAAAGCAAGGACCAGCTCTGGGCGAAGTACCGCCTGCTGATCCAGCCTGCGGCGGTCTGAACTGCCGGCTGTCGCCGATGCGTCATGATGAAACGCCGGGCCGCCCCCAAGTTTCATCATCCCCCTCGGGGGGCCTGACGCGCAGCGGCAGGTCTGGGGCGCTCTCAGCCGCTTCCCAGCGGCTTGCCCTTGCTGAGCTGGGGTTTGGTCAGCGCCTGCTTCGGCGCCTTGGTGGGCTTGGGCGTCTTGGGCGTCTTGGCCGACTTGGCCGACTTGGCCGCCGATGGTTGGGGCGCCGCTGCTGCAGCCGGCCCGATGCGCGCTGCCCGTTGCCCGTTGGCAGCCTGCTCACGCGCCCGGCGTTCCGCGGCCAGGTCGTTGGCCAGCGCGGCATCGCGCCGGGCCACCTGCTGGGCCTGGCGTCGCTGCTCGGCACTGCGTGCATCGTCGGCCGCCACCGGCAGGCCGCCAGGGCAGGGCGCATCGGAGTAGGTGTTGCCGCAGCGCACCACGCCGGCGGCGGGTGTCTGGGCCTGGCTGGCAGTGGCTGACAGCAGGATGATCAACAGCGTGATCAGCAGGGCAGGCAGTCGGTGCTGGGGCATGGCAGTGGCTCCTTTGCAGGTTCTCAGTCGGGCGAATCGGGCAAGTCGGGTTGCGCGAGCTGGATCGGCTGGATTGGCTGCGCGGGCTGGACGGGCAGGACGGGCAGGACGGGCTCGGCGGCCCCCGCCGGCCCGTCCGCCTGCCGGGGCGGCTTGGGCCGCTGCGGCTTGGCATGGATCTTCATCGTCGCGCCGGCCAGGTCACCGGCCAGCAGCAGCGGCAGGGTGGCCAGCGAGTCGGCGATGCACTTGTCGATGGCGATGCGGTCTTCCAGCGGCAGCTTGCGCAACACCCAGTTGGACACCTCGGCGCGGTCGCCCGGGTGGCCGATGCCGATGCGCAGGCGCCAGAAATCCGGCGCGCCCAGCTGCGCCAGGATGTCCTTCAGGCCGTTGTGGCCTGCCGCGCCGCCGCCCTGCTTGAGCTTCATCTGACCGGGCAGCAGATCGAGCTCGTCATGCACCACCAGGATCTGCGCCGGCTCGATCTTGAAGAAGCGCGCCAGCGGCGCCACAGATTGGCCCGACAGGTTCATGTAGGTCAGCGGCTGCTGCAGCCACACCGGGCCAAGGGCAGTGTTGACGCGCGCCACCAGGCCCTTGTAGCTGCGGTCGAAGGCAAGCTGGCCGCCCAGTTGCCGCGCCGCCGCGTCCACCCACCAGAACCCGGCGTTGTGGCGGGTGTCCGCGTATTCAGGGCCCGGGTTGCCCAGGCCGACGATCAGTCGAATCATGGCCGGATTATCCCGGGGGGCGCAGCGCCGCCCGGGCGCCGTCGGCCAGTGCGCGGCCGACGCGGTCGAGCACGCCGGCCCGCAGCGGCGTGTCGGCCGTGGGCAGTGCATCGGCGGCGCTGGCCGCCACGGGCGCGATGCCGGCGCTGGCCGCCAGGGGCGCGATGTCGGCGCTGACTGCCGTGGGCGCGACATCCGCGTCGCTGTCGGCACCGCTGCGCAGCTTCCACTGGTGCCAGTGCAGGCGCACATCCACATGCACCTCCGGGTGCAGGTGCTGCAGCGCGCCGCTGGCCAGGCCGGGCGCGGCCATCGGCTCGGGCACCACGGCCACGCCCCAGCCCATCACCGCAGCGCGGGTCTGCGCCTCGGTGGACGGCACATGGCGTTCCACCAGCCGTGGCTCGGCCACGCCGAAGGCCTGGCCCACCCACACCGCATGGTTGTCGTCCTTGCGGTTGAACACCAGCCAGGGCAGCCTGGCGAAGTTGCCGCGGTGCAGGCCCTGCGGCAGTGCCTGGGCGATGAAGCCGGGGCTGGCCACTGCGACGTAGCGCATGCTGCCCAGCGGCGTGACGCTGCAGCCGCGCAGCGCCTCGGCCACGGTGCTGACGCAGCCCAGCACCGTGCCTTCACGCAGGCTCTCATGGGTGAAGTCCTGGTCGTCGACGATCAGTTCCAGGCCGAAGCCTTCCACCAGGCCGGCCTGCACCACCGGCTGCAGCGCCGGCAGCACCCAGGTGGCCAGGCTGTCGGCATTCACCGCGATCGGCAGGCGCTCGTCCTGCCGGGCCTGGGCGCCCAGCTCGCGGGCGATGTCGGCGCGCATGGCCTGCATCTGCCGGGCATAGCGCAACAGCAGCTTGCCGGGCTCGGTGAGGCGCAACGGGCGCGCGCGCACCACCAGCAGCCGGCCCAGGTTGGTTTCCAGCGCACGCAGGCGCTGCGACACTGCAGACTGGGTAATCGCCAGCCGCTGTGCCGCACGCTCGAAGCTGCCGGCATCGGCCAGGGCGGCCAGGCATTCCAGGGCGGCGGGATCGAAAGCGTTCATCGTGGCGCCACTGTAAGCGCGCCGCACCAATGACAAGGCCCCTCCGAGGAGGGGCCTGATAGGGGGGTGCAGGCGGCGCCGGCGGCATTGGCTGCCGCCGGCGCATCACTGCCGGTCCGTCACTTCTTGGGCGCGACCTTGGCTGCGGCCTTCTTGGCAGCAGCCTTCTTGGCGGGCGCGGCGGCAGGTGCCGGCGCCACTTCTTCCTCGATCTTGGGCGCGGCCACCGACACGATCACCGGATCGAGCTTGCCACGCTTGACCACCTTGATGCCCTCGGCCAGCACCAGGTCGGACACATGCAGCGACTGGCCCTTGACCAGGCCGCTCAGGTCGACGGCGATGAATTCGGGCAGCTGGGTGGCCAGGCACTCGACTTCCACTTCGGTGGATACATGGTTGACCAGGCACTTGTCGGTCTTGACGGCCACGGAATCGGCTTCGCCAGAGAAGTGCAGCGGCACCTTCTTGCGCAACCTGGTGGTTTCGTCGACACGCTGGAAGTCCACGTGCAGCACCTGCTGCTTCCAGGGGTGGAACTGGAAGTCGCGCAACAGCACCTTCTGGGTGGCGCCGCCCAGTTCCATCTCGAGGATGGAGCTGTGGAAGGTTTCCTTCTTCAGCGCAAAGTACAGCGCGTTGTGGTCGAGTTCGATCATCGCGGGTTCGCCGGCACCAAAGACGATGCCGGGCACCTTGCCCGAGATGCGCAGGCGGCGGCTCGCTCCGGTCCCCTGCAGATTGCGCTCGAAAGCGGTGAATTTCATGGTTGCTCCATGTGTGGGGCCCGCGACCAGGCCACCGGGGTGAAGGTGCTGGCGGAATGCCGGCACCGGGAAAAATGGCGAACGAGGCCGATCAGAAGTTGGCGTTCTGCTCGGCGAACAGCGAGGTGACCGATTCGCCGTCGGAGATGCGGCGGATGGTCTCGGCGAAGAGGAAGGCCACCGACAGCTGGCGGATCTTCTTGCAGGCCCGCGCAGCGTCGGCCAGCGGGATGGTGTTGGTGATCACCACCTCATCGAGCTGGCTGCTGGCAATGCGGTCCACCGCCGGGCCCGACAGGATCGGGTGGGTACAGTAGGCAAACACGCGCTTGGCACCGCGCTCCTTCAGCACCTCGGCAGCTTTGACCAGCGTGCCGGCGGTGTCGATCATGTCGTCCATGATCACGCAGTTGCGGCCTTCGACCTCGCCGATCACGTGCATCACTTCCGACACATTGGCGCGCGGCCGGCGCTTGTCGATGATGGCCAGGTCAACACCAAGCTGCTTGGCCAGTGCGCGTGCCCGCACCACGCCGCCGACGTCGGGCGACACCACCACCAGGTCGGGGTAGGCCTTGCTCTTCAAGTCGGACAACAGCACCGGGCTGGCGTAGATGTTGTCGACCGGGATGTCGAAGAAACCCTGGATCTGGTCGGCATGCAGGTCCATGGTGAGCACACGCTCCACGCCCACGGTCTCGAGCAGGTTGGCCACCACCTTGGCGCTGATGGGCACCCGCATCGACCGCGGCCGGCGGTCCTGCCGGGCATAGCCGAAGTAGGGGATCACGGCGGTGATGCGGCGCGCGCTGGCGCGCTTCAAGGCATCGACCATGATGAGAAGCTCCATCAGGTTCTCGTTGGTCGGCGCGCAGGTGCTCTGCACCACGAACACGTCGCGGGCGCGCACGTTCTGGTGCAGCTCGACCGTGACCTCACCGTCGGAGAAGCGCCCGACCGTGGCCTTGCCGAGTTCGACGCCCAGGCTCTTGGCCATCTCCTGCGCCAGTGCGGGGTTGGCGTTGCCTGTGAACAGCACGGTGTTGAAAAGCACGGTACGTTCTCCGTCAGGCCTGGAACCGCTGGGGTGGTTTGGAAGAGGTTTGGCAGGGGAGGAAGGACTCGAACCCTCGCATGTCGGAATCAAAATCCGATGCCTTGACCAACTTGGCGACTCCCCTACACAGGACCCGGCTTGCGCCTTGCCCTTCAACTGCGATTCAGCTGGCCCAATCCACCAGCGGGTGTTGGGCCAGGCTGCGGCACATCCGGCCTACCCACCCGGCCGGAAGCCCGTCCAGCCAATCTATTGCCATGGGTTCACCGACTGCACCTGCTGCACCTGCTCTTGCAAACACTGCGCTGCCGGAGCCCGACATCCGGCTGTTGCCGAAGCGGGTGTCCAACCACCGTGCGACTTGCGTCACCTCAGTGCAGCTGGCTTCGGCTGGGGGCTGCAGATCATTGCGGCCGTATCCCGTACAAAGCCTTATCGCCAGCTGGGCGTCTGCGAGAAAGCTCATGACTGTAACAGCTTCGCTGTCACGAACCAACAGCGGGCTGCCGAAAATTGCCGCAGTGGCGATCGCTGGCGTCGGCTTGACCACCGCCAGCTGCTGCGCCGGCAAGGCACCTGCCGGCAAGGGGTGCAGTTGCTCGCCGATACCGCCCACGAAGGCGTTGCGGCCGCCGACGAAGAACGGCACGTCGGCCCCCAGCGTCAAGGCGATGGTCTGCAGCCGCTCGCGCGGCCAGTGCAGGCCCCAGAGCCGGTTCAGCGCCAGCAGCGTGCTGGCGGCGTCCGAGCTGCCGCCGCCCAGCCCGGCGCCCCAGGGCACCCGCTTCAGCACCGTCAGATCGACACCCAGCGCACTGCCGCTGGCCTGCTGCAGTGCCCGTGCGGCGCGCAGGCTCAGGTCGTCGTCGGGCAGGGCCTGGCCCAGGTCATGGCGCTGCAGGCGGCCGTCGCTGCGGCGCTCGAAGTGCAGCGTGTCGCACCAGTCGATCAGCACGAACACCGACTGCAGCAGGTGGTAGCCGTCGGCGCGGCGGCCCACCACATGCAGGAACAGGTTCAGCTTGGCCGGCGCCGGCACGTCGTACAGCGCGGCCAGGCTCACTCCGGAGACTCCAGCCGCGCCCGCACGGTGATGACCGGCGGCGCCATGCGCACCGCTTCCAGCGTGCCGTCGGACCAGCGCGTCAGGTCGATCTGCCAGCCCAGTTGCTGAAAGCCGGGCTGGCCGTCGGGCCGGGGTTGGGTGGGCGCGCCGGCCCAGGCACGGCCGCGCAGCCAGGTGAACAGCGCGGCCATCGGCAGCGCCTCGCCCAGGGCGGCCTGGCCCAGGCTGTCCAGGTCGGCATGGCGGGTCTCGCTGCCGCCGCTGCGCAGCACTGCCTCGCCCGGAGACCAGCTGGCCTGTGCGGCGGTGGTGCCCAGCGGGCCGCTGAGCACCAGGCTGCCGCGCTGCGCGTCGCCGCTGAGCTCGAACCCGGCGCTGACGGCGCGCGCTGGCTGGCCGTCCACCCGCACCGACAGCCGGCCGCTGAGCAGGTCGCCCGCCGGTGGCGCGACACTGGCGCAGGCCGCCAGCAGCAACGCAGCCGCACCTGCCGCCAGGCGGGCTGCGCCTGCCAGGATCAAAGCCCGACCTTCAGGCGTGCCAGGGTCTCGCGCAGCACCTCGTTGCCGGCATCGCGGCCACGTGCGTCCTGCCACACACTGCGCGCCTCGTCGCGCTGGCCCAATGCCCACAGCACCTCGCCCAGGTGGGCGGCGATCTCGGTGTCGGGCCGGGCGGCGTAGGCCTGGCGCAGCAGGCGCAGCGCCTCGTCACGGTTGCCCAGACGGAACTCGACCCAGCCCATGCTGTCGGTGATGAACGGGTCACCCGGCGACAACTCCAGCGCACGCTGGATCAGCGTGCGTGCCTCCGGCAGGCGCAAGCCCCGGTCGGCCAGCGAGTAGCCCAGCGCATTGTGGGCATGGGGATGGTCGGGCTTCAGTGCGATCACCCGGCGCAGCAGGCGCTCCATCTCGGGCAGGCGGTCGAGCTTCTCCTCGACCATGGCCTGTTCGTAGATCAGGTCGGTGTCGTCGGCAAAGCGCTGGCTGGCGGCGGCCAGCACGGTGGCGGCGTCCTGCCAGCGCTTGACGTCACGCAGCACTTGCGCCTCGGCCACCAGCTTGGCGCGGGCGTCGTCGCCAGTGCGCTCAGGCACCGCCTGGATCAGCGCGCGGGCCTCCTTCAGCTGGCCCTGGCGCGCCATCAGCCCGGCGCGGCGGGCCTGCACTTCCAGCAGGCGCTGCGGGTTCTCCACCTTGGCCAGCCAGGCCTCGGCGGCACGCAGGTCGCCGCGCTGCTCGGCCGCCTGGGCCAGCAGCAGCCAGGCCTGGGTGAGGTCACGCGGGCCGTCGGCGCTGCCAGCGGTGGTCGCGTCGTCATCGTCGTCGGTGTCGCTGGTGGTGCTGCCGGTGGTGGCGCCGGCGGCGTTGGCTGCGGCCACGGCCGCCGGCGGCGGCGGTGCGCCGGCCAGGTCGACGAAGCGCAGCAGCGCGGCCTCGGCCTCCTTGGTTTGCTTGAGCTCCAGCCTCAATGCGCCGAGCGTGAGCCAGGGGTCGGGCAATGTGGGGCGCTCCCGCGTCAGGCGCTCCAGCTGGCGCGTGGCATCGACATAGCGCTGGCCCTGGGCCAGGGTGCGCACATAGGCCAGGCGCACCGCAGGTTCGGCATCGGCGCGCGCCAGGTAGCCGGTGACCAGGGCCTCGGCGCCGGCGGTGGCCGGCACCATGTCGAGCGCCAGCAACACCGGGCCGGTGGCTGCGGTGTCATCGGCCTGCGCCGCGCGCGCCAGGCCCAGTGCCTGCACTGGCAGCCCGGCTGCCAGGTGCGCCCGGCCCAGCGCCACCCGGGCTGCGGTGCGGGTAGCGGGCTTGTCGAGCCAGGGTGTGAACAGTCGGCCGGCCAGCGCCAGGGCCTTCTGCTGGTCCGGCAGGCGCTGCAGCACACGGGGCAGGCTGGCGATCAGGCCGGGGCGTTCCATCACCGGTGCGGCTGCCAGCCAGGCCGTGAGCGGCTCGGCCAGATCGTCACTGCGGTTCAGCGCCAGCAGGATCTGCACCTGGTAGCGCATCGCCGCCAACGATTGCGGCCGTGCTTCACGCCAGGCCAGTGTGGCGGCCAGGGCCTGGTCGCCGGCGCGGGCCTGCAGGGCGATCTCGACCGCGCGCTGGAACAGGTCGTCGTCGGGTTGGCGGCGCGCTGCGTCCAGGATCACCTGGTAGGCATTGCCGGGCCGGCCTTCCCTGAGTTCCAGCTCGCCGATCAGCAACTGATAGAACAGCGGTGCGTCCAGAGCCGACGGCACCGCCGGTGCCTTGGCCACGGCAGCAGCGCCTGCTGCCATGGCCGCCGGCTTGTTTGCCTGGGCCAGCGTGGCGGTGCAAACCAGTGCTGCCAGCGTGGTGGCCAGCAGGCGCAGCACCGGGGCAACCGGCCGCGTGCGGTGCAGGCGGGCGCTGCGGCTGGGGCGGACATGGTGGCCGGTCATCGAGACTCCTGAAAGCTGCGTTCATTCTAGGAGGCCGCCGGTTCGGCAAGGTTCAACCGCCCGATGACCCGCAGAGCCGGCCACCATAATCCAGCGATGCCCGAACTGCCCGAGGTGGAAGTCACGCGCGCCAGCCTGGCCGACCGCCTGCAGGGCGCTGAAGTGCGGGGGGTGCGGCTGGGCAAACCGCTGCGCTGGCCGCTGGGCGTGGTGCCCGAGACCCTGCTCGGCCGCCGCGCCGGTGCGCTGCAGCGGCGCGGCAAGTACCTGTGGCTGCCGCTGGCCGGCGCGGTGGCGACCGACGATGCCGCGCCCGGCGGCGGTCTGCTGCTGCACCTGGGCATGTCGGGCTCGTTGAACCTGGCCGATGCGCCTGGCGCGCCGGGCCCGCACGACCATTTCGAGCTGCACACCAGCCGCGGCATGCTGCGCCTGACCGACCCGCGGCGCTTCGGCGCGGTGGTCTGGTCTGACGCGCTGCAGGCCGACCCGGCCGCCAAGCTGCTGGCCCACCTGGGCGCCGAACCCTTCGATCCGGCCTTCACGCCGCTGCATCTGCATGCCGCGTTGCGCGGCCGCCGCACGCCGATCAAGGCCGCACTGCTGGCCGGCGATGTGGTCGTGGGCGCGGGCAACATCTATGTCAGCGAGGCGCTGCACCGCGCCGGCATCGACCCGCGCACCCGCTGCGGCAGCCTGAGCCGCCCGCGCTGCGAGCGCCTGCTGGCCGCGCTGCGGCTGACGCTGGCGCGTGCCATCGACCTGGGCGGATCGACGCTGCGCGACTTCAAAAACGCCCACGGCATGGCCGGCGCCTTCCAGAACGAGGCCCTGGTCTACGGCCGTGAAGGCCAGATCTGCGCCCGCTGTGGCGGCGCCATCCGGCGCATCGTGCAGGGCCAACGCTCCACCTACTTCTGCGGCGGATGCCAGCGACGGTGAAGAATTCACGCTGCCGGCGACGCACGTCGACGCCATGCTTGCGCCCCGTGACCCGCCGGGACAGCCGCTGCGCTACGATGATTTTTTGATTCTCCACCGCTGCGCATGTCGACTTCTCTGCTCACGCGACTGGATTCTCTGGCCCACTGGCGGCGCCTGCTCGACCGCACCGTCGAGCACCTGGCGGCCGGCATGGACGCCAGCGGCCTGCTCGACGCCCCCGGCCGTTCGGTGGCGGCGGCGGTGCGCCAGCGCCTGGCATCCGACCGGCTGGTGCTGGCCTTCGTCGCCGAGTTCTCGCGCGGCAAGTCTGAACTGATCAACGCGCTGTTCTTCGCCGACACCGGCCGCCGGGTGCTGCCGGCCACGCCGGGGCGCACCACCATGTGCCCGGTGGAGCTGGCCTGGGACCCGCTGCAGCCGCCGGCACTGTCGCTGCTGCCGATTGCCACCCGCGCCGGTGGCCAGACCGTGCTGGCGCTGCGCGAGCAGCCCGAGCTGTGGCGCGAGGTGCCGCTACTCGTGGGTGACGGCGCTGCGCTGGCCGACGCGCTGCAGGCCGTCACCCGGGTGCAGAAGGTGCCGCTGGCCGACGCGAGGGCACTGGGCTTCTGGAACGATGACCACACCGAAGACAACCCGCCGCTGGACGCGCAGGGCATGGTCGAGGTGCCGGCCTGGCGCCATGCGCTGATCAACTATCCGCACCCGCTGCTCAAGCGCGGCCTGGTGGTGCTCGACACGCCGGGGCTGAATGCCATCGGCGCCGAGCCTGAACTCACGCTGTCGCTGCTGCCCACGGCGCATGCGGCGGTGTTCCTGCTGGCGGCCGATACCGGCGTCACCCGTTCTGACCTGGCGGTGTGGCGTGACCACCTGGGCGACCGCAGCTGCGAGCGCTTCGTGGTGCTCAACAAGATCGACATGCTGGCCGATCCACTGCTCGATGCCGCTGCGGTGGCGGGCCAGGTGCAGCGCCAGTGCGACGACGCGGCGGCCACGCTGGGCGTCGACGGCAGCCGGGTGTTCGCCGTCTCGGCGCGTCAGGCGCTCACCGCCCGCATGCATGGCGACGACGCGGCCCTGGCCGCCAGCGGCCTGCAGCGGCTGGAAGACGCGCTGCTCATTGAATTGCTGCCGCAGCGCAGCCAGGTGATCGGCCGCATGGTCGAAGACGGCGTGCTGGCGCTGCAGCAGCATGGCCAGGCCCGGCTGGCCGAGCGCCAGCGCCAGCAGGCCGACCAGTTGCACGAATTGCGCAGCCTGCGCGGCAAGAGCGCGGCGCGCCTGCAGCTGATGAGCCGCCGGCTCGACGCCGAGGCGGCCGAGTTCGAACAGTGCGCGCCCAAGCTGACAGCACTGCGCGCGGTGCTCATGCGCCAGCAGCAGGCGGTGCTCGACCCCTTGTCCGGCGACCGTCTGCGCGACCTGTTGCGCGAGATGCGCAAGGTCAGCCGGGGCACGCTGTTCAAGCTGGGTGCGGCCAAGGCCTTCAACCGGCTGGGCGAGCAGTTGCTAGCCAGCCTGACCACCGCCGAACGAGGCCTGGACGAGCTGGATCGACTGCTGCGCGCCAGCGTGCGGCCGCTGAATGCAGAGTACGGGCTGAACCTGGAAGTACCGCTGCGGCCCGCCCTCGACGGTCATGGCCGCGAGCTCGACCGGGTGCGCGAGGGCTACAGCCGCTATGTCGGCGTGACCCAGCTCTGGCGCCTGGCGCAGCCTGACTTCATGGACCGCTTCTGCCGCCTGCTGCATTCGCGGCTGCGGGTGGTGTTCGAGGGCATCTGCCTCGACGTGGAGCAGTGGGGCCAACTGGTCAGCAGCCAGATCGACAGCCAGCTGCGGGACCGCCGCCAGGCGCTGGCGCAGCGCCGTGAATCGCTGACCCGCGTCCGCCAGGCCGAGGACGGGCTGGAGCGCAGCATCGCGGCGCTGGAATCATTGCAGGCGCAGTGCGAGCGGCTGGCCAGCCAGCTCGAAACCGATGTCGACCAGCTGCG
>JBBRVT010000030.1:0-17829 GCA_038246615.1 Burkholderiales bacterium | reverse complement strand
GGCTGGTGGCTGGTGGCTGGTGGCCGGCCAGTCCACCAGCGACGGCGGCGTGCTGTGGATGACCGCCGGCAGCGGTGTGATCCACAGTGCGCTGCCCGGGCAGACCGAGGGCGTGACGGAAGGCCTTCGGCTGAGGCTGAACCTGCCCGGCGCCGACAAGATGCAGCCACCGGTGTACCGCGACATCCCGGCCGGGTAAATCCCCGAACACACCGCGCCCGGCGTGCGGGTGCGGGTGCGGGTGCGGGTGCGGGTGCGGGTGCGGGTGCGGGTGCGGGTGCGGGTGCGGGTGATCGCCTGGAGCGGGCGCGCAGCCCGGTCAGCCGACCACCTGCACGCCCTTCCAGAACGCCAGCCTGCCGCGGATGTTGGCAGCGGCCTCGCTGGGCTCGGGGTAGTACCAGACCGCGTCGGGGTTCAGTTGACCGTCGACCAGCAGGCTGTGGTAGTGCGCCTGGCCCTTCCAGGCGCAGGACGTGCGGTGGTTGCTGAACGCGAGGTACTCGCGTTTGACTGCCGCCTCGGGAAAGTAGTGGTTGCCCTCGACCACCACGGTGTCGTCGCTCTCGGCGACCACCACGCCTTGCCAGACTGCCTTCATCGTGCGCTCCTTGCGAACCCTTGCCAACGGCCAAGCCGTGCAGGATGGTACGCCGGCCTTGCCCGGCACTGCCGCGCTGTCTCAAGCGCCGCGCCCGCCGGCCGATCAACAGGCTCTCGCCCATCGCCGGACGGCTTTTGCCCGCCGGCGAGGCCACGGCATGAATGCCGACCGTCGATCGCAACCGAGAACCCCCATGCACACCAGCACCCTGCCCGTTGATGACTCCCTGACCAAGACCGCCGACCGCCTGATCCTGGCCGCGCTGGCCGCCAGCGGCCTGGTCGCCCTGGCCCTGGGCCAGCAGTTCGGCCAGCTGGGCACGGCACTGTGGGCCGGCGGGCTGTTGCTGGCCCTGGGGGCCGCCGCCGGCACGCTGGCGGCCGGCTCGTTGATGTCGCGCCTGGTGCTGGGCTGCTGCCTGATGGCGATGACGGCGCTGCACATCCAGCTGGCACGCGGCACGTCGGAGCTGCACTTCGGCGTGTTCGTCACGCTGGGCGTGTTGCTGGTCTACCGCGACTGGCGGCCCATCGTCGCTGCAGCCGGGCTGATCGCCGTGCACCATGTGGTCTTCGACCGGCTGCAGGCCGCCGGTGTGGGCGTGTATTGCCTGGCCACGCCCGACTTCACCCGCATCCTGGCGCATGCCGGCTATGTGGTGGTGCAGACCGGCTTCCAGATGTACATGGCGGTGCTGATGCGCCGCACCGCCGACGCCGGCGACGAGGTGGCGGCCATCGTCGGCCACATGGGTGCGGGCCAGTCGCTGGCGCTGGATGTCGACCGGCTGCCGGCCAAGACGCCGATGGGCCTGGCGCTGCGCAGCGCGGTGCTGCGCCTGAACGCGGCGATGGTGTCGGTCAGCCAGACCACCAGCCAGGTCGCGCTGGCCTCGGGCGAGGTGGCCAGCGGCAGCGCCGACCTGAGCCACCGCACCGAACAGACCGCCAGCAGCCTGCAGCAGACCGCCAGCGCGATGGCCCAGCTCACCGGCACGGTGCAGCAGAGCGCCGACGCGGCCGCCACCGCCAACCAGCTGGCGCAGTCGGCGGTGGCGGCGGTGCAGCGCGGCGGCGCGGTGGTGCAGCAGGTGGTGGCCAACATGGGCGACATCAGCACGTCCAGCCGCAAGATCGCCGACATCATCGGCACCATCGACGGCATCGCCTTCCAGACCAACATCCTGGCGCTGAATGCGGCAGTGGAAGCCGCCCGCGCCGGTGAACAAGGCCGCGGCTTCGCGGTGGTGGCCAGCGAGGTGCGCAGCCTGGCCCAGCGCAGCGCGGCCGCCGCGCGCGAGATCAAGGGCCTGATCGGCGCCAGCGTCGAGCGGGTGGAATCCGGCAGCGCCCTGGTGCAACAGGCCGGCGGCATGATGGACGAGATCGTGGTGGGCATCCGCCGCGTGTCCGACGTCATCGGCGAGATCAGCGCCGCCAACCAGGAGCAGCGCCACGGCATCGGCCAGGTCAATGCGTCGATCAGCGAGCTCGACGGCATGACGCAGCAGAACGCCGCGCTGGTGGAGCAATCGACCGCCGCCGCCGAGAGCCTGAAGGACCAGGCCGGCCAGCTGGCGCAGGTGATCGCCTCGTTCCGCCTGTCGACGGCCGGCACGGCCTGAGAGCCTGAGGGCTGCGGCCGTCCAGCCTGTGGCGCGACGCGCCTCCGGGGCGGTGGCCTGCTGCATGCCCAGCGGGCACTGCGCCGGATGGACGGGCACTGTCAACAGGCGGTCACGCCTGGCACGCAAGCTGCGCGGCATCCAACCGAGGAGAGACCGCATGACACCCATCCGCAACCGCCTGGCGCTGGCCGCCGGCATCGCCGCCAGCCTGATCAGCGTGCCCGCCGCACAGGCCACTCCCGCTGCCTGGCCGAACACGCTGAACAACGCCACGCCGCTGGTCATCGGCCACCGGGGCGCCTCGGGCTACCGGCCAGAGCACACGCTGGCCAGCTATGCCGCCGCCATCCAGATGGGCGCCGACTACATCGAGCCCGACCTGGTGCTGACCCGCGACGGCGTGCTAATCGCGCGCCACGAGCCCGTCCTCGACGGCACCACCAACGTGGGCACCATCTTCGACGCCGATCGCAAGAGCACCCGCATGCTCGACGGCGTGCAGACCACCGCCTACTTTGCCGACACCTTCACGCTGGCCGAGATCAAGACCTTGCAGGCGGTGCAGACCCGTGGCCGCACGGTGGACTACAGCCGCAACCAGACCGCCTTCGACAGCGACCTGAGCATCCCGACGCTGGCCGAAGTGATCAGCCTGGCCAAGACGCAGAGCCAGGCCACCGGCCGCACGATCGGCATCTACCCCGAGCTCAAGCACAGCACCTACACGCAGGGCGTGTCACTGGCGCAGGGCCGCAGCGCCACCTACTTCGAGGACACGCTGGTCAGCACCCTGCACGCCGCCTACGGCAACAACAGCGCCGCGCCGGTATTCATCCAGAGCTTCGAGGTGGGCAACCTGCAGTACCTGAACGGCCTCACCACCATCAAGCTGGTGCAGCTGGTCGATGCCGACGACGTGAACGCTGACGGCAGCATGTCGCTGGTGGCGCCGTACGACAAGCCCTACGACTTCGCCGCCAGCGGCGACCCGCGCAGCTTCGCCGACCTGCTCACCCCCGCCGGCCTGGCCTTCGTGAAAAGCTACGCCGATGCCATCGGCCCGTGGAAGCCCTACCTGGTCAAGACCGTGGCCGATGGCATCGACCGCAACGCTGACGGCGTCATCAACATCAACGACCGCGCAGTCATCGGCAGCACCGGCGTCATCGAGAACGCCCACGCCGCCGGCCTGCTGGTGCACACCTGGACCTTCCGCAACGACGCCAGCGGCTACGGCTTTGCCGACCCGCAGGCCGAGATGGCCTACTACATGCGGCTGGGCGTGGACGGCGTGTTCACCGACTTCCCCGACACCGGCGTGGCCGCACTGCAGGCCGCCGCCGTGCCCGAGCCGCAGACCTGGGCGCTGCTGCTCGGCGGCGTGGCCCTGCTGGGCGCGTTGCAGCGCCGACGCCGGGGCTGAGCAACGCTCGATTTCGAGACAATTCAACATCACGAGACCGATTAACGTCTGAAATTCCCCCGTCCGACCCGGAATTGACTAGACTTGTCGGATGCAAGCCTCATTCAATCCCGTGTCAAGTGAACAGCCCCGCTACCGCAGTGGGGCGGTGGCCCGCATGGTGCGCATCCCGGTGGCCACACTGCGCATCTGGGAACGGCGCTATCAGGTGGTGGGGCCGGCCCTCACGCCCAGCGGCCACCGGCTGTACTCGGGCGCCGATGTCGAGCGGCTGCTGCTGATCAAGCAGCTGGTCGACCAGGGCCACGCCATCGGCTCGCTGGCGCGACTGCCGATGGCCGGCCTGCTGGAGATCGCCGACGCGCGCGCCATGCTGGCGCAGCCGCTCAACGCCGCTCCGCCGGTGCGGGCACGCGCCGCTCTGATCGGCCTGGGCCTGCCGCGCCGGCTGGGCGCCATCGCGGTGCATCGGGTGGTCACCTGGGCCGACCTGGCTGCCGCCCAGCAGGGCATGGCCACGGCGGCGGCCGACGGCAGCCCGCTGCGCGCCGAGTTGCTGGTGGCCGAGCTGGCCACGCTGCAGCCCGAAAGCGCCAACCGGCTGCTGGCCTTGATGCGCGAACTGGGCGCCGAGCAGGCGGTGGTGGTCTACGCCTTCGGGCCCGAGGTGGTGGCCGAACGGCTGCGCCGCGCCGGTTGCCGCCTGCACCGCGCACCGATGGACGACGGCGCGCTGCGCGCCCTGGTCAGCGGCCTGGCCGCCAGCACCACCGGGCTGCCGCAGGTCATGGCGACGCCCGGCGGCGCGCCGGTGCCGCTGAGCACGGCCAGCAACGTGCCGCCGCGCCGCTTCGACGACGACACCCTGGTGCGGCTGGCGGCGGCGTCCGGCACCATCGCCTGTGAATGCCCGCGCCATGTGGCCGAGCTGGTGATGATGTTGGCCCACTTCGAGACCTACAGCGCCGAGTGCGTCAACCGCGGCCCCGACGACGCCGCGTTGCACACCCACCTGCACCGCGTGGCCGGCACCGCCCGCGCGATGTTCGAGGATGCGCTGGCGCGGGTGGCTGAGGCCGAATCGCTGGTCCTGCCGGGTGCCTGACCGCCGGACCTGACCCCGGTGGCGCGGCCGCTGCAGCGGTGCGGCGCGCCGCGCCTCAGCTGCTGAGCATGTGTGCCGGCTGCGCGGCGCGCCCCGGCGGCGCCCAGCGCGGCAGGGCTGGCCGCGCATCGTGGTGGCCCAGCGCGCCCAGCATCGGCGGCAGTTCGGCCACCAGGCGGATGATGTCGTCGACCCGTTGCACGCCCAGCTTGGACCGCAACGCCGCCACCTGGGTGCGCACCGTCGACAGCTTGACTCCGCGCCGGCACGCCATGTCGCCGATGCGCACGCCCGCCAGCAGGCTGGTCAGCACCGACAGCTCGGCCGGCGTCAGCGCAAAGACGCGGCCCAGGTGCTGCACCGCCAGGTCGGGGCACAGGCCGCGGCGGCCGGTCAGCAACAGCACGCGTGGCGGCGCATTGGTGTCGGCGCTGCGCAGCGGCTGCACCGCCAGCATCAGGCACTGCTCGCCGTGGCGCAACGGCACCAGCTGGTGGCTGTGGTCGACGGCCGCGCCGTGCACTGCGCGGCGCAGCGCCAGCAGGCCGGCCGCGCCGGTCACGTCCAGCAGGCCGTCCGGGCCCAGCCGCAGCAGGCCGCCGGCCGCCAGTTCGCGGCGGGCCGCGTGGTTGCACACCAGCAGCCGGCCACGGGCGTCGCCGACGATCACGCCGGTGTCGAGCGCGTCCAGTGCGGCCAGCAGGGCGTCGGCAGCCAAGACAGTCTCGGGCTCGTGCGCGGTCATCAGCCAGGGGTTGGTGGTCATGGTCAGGTCCTCCAGGGGGGTTGGAGCGCGCGCTGCGGCGCACCCGGGTCGTCGGCGCACAGCGACAGCAGCACGCGGGTTGTGCCATCGGCGGCATGGGGCAGCGCATGCACGCCCACGTGCAGCACATGGTGGTCATGGCGCACGGTGACCGGCACGGCTGGCGTGCCCAGCACCGACAGCCGCATCGCGCTGCGCAGCGCCAGCAGGCCCAGGCGGTGGCTGCGCACGCCCAGCCGGCCGTCGGCCAGCAGCAGCAGCACGTCGGCATCGGCCAGCATGCGCCGGGCAAGATCGTCGGCCCAGCTGACGTGGCCCCGCTGATCACAGACCAGGTGGCCGGTGGGCTGTGCAGCGGCGCCAGGCCAGGGCGTGGGCCGGAGCGCAGCCGACATCGACGGCGGCGCGGGCAGGGGCAGGGTGCTGTGCAGTGTCATCATGGTCAGCGGCTCTGCTGGGGGATGGCTGCACTGTCGCGCCACGGGCCCGCCATGTCGTTGGGCAGCGGCTGAAGCGGTCTTAAACGTTGCTAAGCACAGCCGTCATCCCCAGACCGCATGACCGGCAGCGGCGCCTTGGCAGAGCCGGCGCCGACCGGCGGGCGCGGTTCGAATCCGCACAAACGCGCTTGCCGGGGATCTTGCAAGCCGCCGCAGCGCCATCATCTGCCGAGCATGGCCCACACACACCACCCCGAAGCAACCCCGTTCACCGGGGCGTTCAAGACCGCGATCACCCTGGCTGAACTGTTGCAGCGGGTCGAGGCGGTGCCCACCACCATCGGCGCCAGCCAATACCGCGCGCTGGTGCAGCACCTCGACGCCCTGCTGCAACGCCTGCCGCCGGGTGCAGGCCTGCAACGGCTGCTCGACACCTTCCCGGCTGCGGCCATGGTCTACGAAAACCGCCAGTACGCCCATGCCGGCCTGTGCCGCGCGGCGCTGGAAGAGTCGCTGAACAGCGAGCTGGCGGCACGCAACCTGATCGAGAAGGTCCAGGCCACCCGCGCCTGAGCGGTCGGCGCCGCCTCCAAGTTTCCTCTTTCGCCCGCAGGGGGATGACAAGCAGCGGCGGGTCTGGGGGCGCTCTCAGCGCTGCATGGTCCGTCTGCAACTGCGCATGGCCGCCGGCAGCAGACGCTGCAGCAGGCCCGACCACAATGCCGGATGAACCCGCAGCCCCCTGCCAGCACGCCCGTGGGCGCCATCGTCGCCTTGAGCCTGGCCGCTGGCGCCAGCGGCATCTCGCTGCGGCTGACCGACGCCCTGCTGCCGCGCCTGGCCGGCGAATTCAGCATCAGCCTGGGCCAGGCGTCGCTGGTGATCACGGTGTTCGCGGTGGCCTATGGCCTGTCGCAGCTGGTCTTCGGTCCGCTGGGCGACCGCTTCGGCAAGCTGCGCGTCATCACCTGGGCCTGCGTGGCCTCGGCCGCCACCGCGCTGGCCTGCGGCTTGGCACCGGGCTATGGCAGCCTGCTGGGCGCGCGCCTGGCCGCCGGCGCCACCGCAGCGGCCATCATCCCGCTGGCCATGGCCTGGATCGGCGACGCCGTGCCCTACGAGCGCCGACAACCGGTGCTGGCGCGCTTTCTGATCGGCCAGATCACCGGCTTTGCGCTCGGCGTGTGGGCCGGCGGCTACACCGCCGAGCACCTGCCCTGGCGCACGCCGTTCATCGCGGTGGCCGGGCTGTTCCTGCTGGTGGCTGCGGTGCTGGTGCGTGCCCGCCGACGGTTGCCCGCGCCGCTGCTGCAGCCGGCGCTGCCGGGCAACGCCATCACCGGCATGGTGCAGCAGTTCGGCGCAGTGCTGGCCCGGCCCTGGGCGCGGGTGGTGCTGGTGGTGGTGTTCTTCGAAGGTGCGGTGGTCTACGGGCCCTTCGCCTTCATTGCCGCGCACTTGCACCAGCGCTTCGGCCTGCCGCTGTCCACCGTGGGCGGCCTGGTCATGGGTTATGCCTTGGGCGGCCTGGTGTTTGCACTCGGCGCGCGGGTGCTGGTCACGCGGCTGGGCGAGGTGTGGCTGGTGCGTGGCGGCTCGTGGCTGATGGCCGGCGCGCTGGCGCTCATCGCGCTGGCGCCGACCTGGGGCTGGGCGGTGCCGGCCTGCATGGTCATGGGCCTGGGCTTCTACATGCTGCACAACACCCTGCAGACGCAGGCCACGCAAATGGCGCCCGAGCGGCGCGGCACGGCGGTGGCGGCCTTTGCCTGCTGCTTCTTCCTGGGCCAGTCGGCCGGCGTCGGCCTGGCCGGCCTGGTGGTCGACCGCGCAGGCACCACCTGGGTGCTTTGCGCCGGTGCGCTGGGCTTGCTGGTGGTGGCAGAGGCGTTCAACCAGCAGCGGGCCCGGCGCCTGCCGGCACCGGCCGCCGCCACGGCCTGAGCACGGCTGCTATTGCGGGCGGCGGCGCGACAGGGTTGCTTGCGACCCGCCTGCGCAGGGCGCCATTGTGCGCAGGGTGGCACCGGGCGCTGCCGGCTGGCCTTGCGCGGTCAGCGCCAGCCCGTTGGCCGGCAGGTCCGGCAGAACGGCCTTGAACAGCTGCGCTGCGGCGGTGGTCTCCAGCGTGATGCCGCGCGCCTGGGCGAGCCCGGCGTCTGCCAGCACGCGCCGGGGCGCTTGCGACAGGCTGTGCCGATGCAGATGCCGCACAGCGCTGGCCCACGGCTGGTCAGCCGCGACATCAGGGCGGTTCCGATGGCGGCGGGGCCAAGCAGGATGACACCGCCGGCTCGGGTGGATGCAACCGCGCCGCGCTCACTTGCCGATGCAGAACCCCGCAAAGATCTCGCCCAGCAAGTCATCGGCGCTGAAGGCGCCGGTGATGTCGCCGAGCGCGTCGTGGCCCAGGCGCAGTTCCTCGGCCAGCAAGTCCAGCACCAAGTCGCCGGCAGCGGCATGGCCGCGCGCGGCCTGCAGGTGCTGCGCGCAGCGCTGCAAGGCCAGCACATGGCGCTTGCGGGCGGTGTAGACACCTTCTGTCGCCGCCTGCCAGCCGGCGCGCTCCAGCAAGGCTGCGCGCAGGGTGTCGAGCCCGGCGCCGGTGCGGGCCGACAGGCCGATGGCATCCACCGGCAGCGCCGGGGCCTGGCCCGGCGGCAGGCTGTCGGTCTTGTTGTGCACCTGCAGGATGCGGCTGGGCGCCACGCCGGCCAGGCGGCTGGCGATCGCCGCATCGGCCGCTTCGTAGGCCGGCTCACCACGGCGGCTGAGGTCGTGCAGGAAGATCACCGCGTCGGCCTCGGCAATGGCCGCCCAGCTGCGGCCGATGCCGATGCGCTCGACCTCGTCGCTGGCATGCGCTTCGTCGCGCAGGCCGGCGGTGTCGGTCACGTGCAGCGGCACGCCTTCGATCTGGATCGTCTGGCTGACCTTGTCGCGGGTGGTGCCGGGGATGGCGGTGACGATCGCCAGCTCGGCGCCGGCCAGCGCATTGAGCAGGCTGCTCTTGCCCACGTTGGGCTGGCCGGCCAGCACCACCTGCAGGCCCTCGCGCAGCAGCGCACCCTGGCGCGCGCGCAGCACCACCGCTGCCAGGCCGGTGTCGATGGCGGCCAGCTGGCCCAGCGCGTCAGACTGCTGCAGGAAGTCGATCTCCTCCTCGGGAAAGTCCAGCGTGGCTTCCACCAGCATGCGCAGCCGCACGATGCGCTGGCGCAGCGCCTCGATCTCCTGCGAGAACGCGCCGCTCAGCGAGCGGCTGGCCGACCGCGCCGCCGCCTCGGTGCTGGCCTCGATCAGGTCGGCCACCGCCTCGGCCTGGGCCAGGTCGAGCTTGTCGTTGAGGAAGGCGCGCTGGGTGAATTCACCAGGCAGGGCCAGGCGCAGGCGCGGGCAGACCGGCGTGCCGCTGTCAGTGGTGCCCTGCTGTTCAGCTGCCTGCAGGCAGCGCGCCAGCAACAGCTGCAGCACCACCGGGCCACCATGGGCCTGCAGTTCCAGCACGTCTTCGCCGGTGTAGGACTGCGGCGCCGGAAACCACAGCGCCAGGCCCTGGTCGATGGCCTGGCCATCGGCGTCCCGGAAGGGCCCGTAGACCGCCTGGCGTGGTGGCAGTGCGCGCCCGCACAGCGCCTGCGCGAGCCCGGCCAGGCCGTGGCCGGAGATGCGCACGATGCCCACCGCACCGCGGCCCGGAGCAGTGGCGATGGCGGCGATGGGGTCGGGCGGGTAGGCCGGCGGGCTGGGCTGCACGCTGCAGATTGTGGTGCAGCGTGCAGCCCCGGCAGGTGGCGCGGGGCGGAACGCCGGGCCGCCCGCATGGGCGACCCGTTGCACGTTCCAGGGCCGGTGCCGGGCGACACCGGTTGGACCCCGCATTGACCGTTGGAGGCGGCCACCACGGCCGGCTCTGTCAGTCCATCATCGGCGCATCGGGTGGCTGGCGAAACCCCTGTTCAGTGCATGTGCCCGCAACGCCCGTGCAAGGCATCACGCCGGGCCAAGGCGGCTACTTGTTCAACCCCAGCTGGCGGTTGATGAACCACTGCTGCGCGATGCCCAGCACGTTGTTGGTCAGCCAGTACAGCACCAGGCCGGCCGGGAAGAAGAAGAACATCACGCTGAAGATCAGCGGCAAGAACCACATCAGCTTGGCCTGCAACGGGTCGGGCGGCGTGGGGTTCAGCCAGGTCTGGAACATGGTGCTGGCCGTCATCAGCAGCGGCAGGATGAAGAACGGATCTCTGATCGACAGGTCGGTGATCCAGCCGACCCAAGGCGCCCCGCGCATTTCCACGCTGGACAGCAGCACCCAGTACAGCGCGATGAAGAACGGCATCTGCACGAAGATGGGCAGGCAACCGCCGATCGGGTTGATCTTTTCTTCGCGGTAGATGCGCATCATCTCCTGCTGCATCTGCTGCGGCTTGTCCTTGTAGCGCTCGCGCATCTCCATCACCTTGGGGTTGATGGCCTTCATCTTGCCCATGGACTTGTAGGCGCTGGCGTTGAGCCAGTAGAACGCCATCTTCAGCAGCACCACCAGCGCCACGATCGACCAACCCCAGTTGTCCAGCATCTGGTGCAGCTTGTCCAGCAGCCAGAACAGCGGCTTGCTCAGGATGGTGAGCCAGCCGTAGTCCTTCACCAGGTCGAGCCCGGGCGCCAGGGCTTCGAGCTTCTTTTCTTCCTGCGGGCCGGCAAACAGCGTGGCCGTGTGGGTCTTGCTGGCGCCGGGCGCCACCTCGCCGAGCGGCAGCACCATCGCGATGGAATAGAAGTTGTTGCTCACCTTGGCGGTGCGGTACTCGCGCTGCGCGTTGTCAGGCAGCAGCCAGACGCTGGCAAAGTAATGCTGCACGATGCCCACCCAGCCGTTGTCACCGCTCTTGTCATGGTCGGCCGAGCCCTTCTCGATGTCCTTGAAGTCGATCTTCTTGAACTTGTTGGCGTCGGTGTACATCGCCGGGCCGGTGAAGGTGAAGTAGAAGCTCGATTCACCGGCCGGCGGGTTGCCGTCACGCGCCAGTTGCAGGTACAGCTGCGGGCTGATGGCGGCCGCAGCGTTGTTCTTGACGGTGTGCTGCACCGCCACCGGGTATTCACCGCGCTTGAAGGTGTAGGTCTTCACCAGCTGGGCGCCGCCGATCTCGGGCGATTCGAAGCTGATGCTCAGGCTGTTCTGGCCGGTGGCCAGCGTGCGCTCACCCGGCAGTGCCCGCATCACGGTGAAGTGGTTGGGCAAGGACATGCCGGGCTGGGTGGTCACCAGGCCGGTCTGGGCCAGGTACACCCGCTGGGCGCTCTGGTCGAACAGCACCACGTTCTGCTTCGGGTCGACGGCGTCGCGGTACTGCAGCAGTTCCAGGCGCACCAGGTCGCCGCCCTTGGTGTCGAAGGTAGCCTTGACCACGTCGGTGGTGATGGTCACTTTCTCGCTCGTCACCGGCACCGCAGTGCCGGCGACGGGCATGGCGGCTGCGCCGACCGCCGCCGGCGTGGCGCCCATTGCCGCAGCAGGCGCCGGCACGCCGGCCGCCGATGCTGGCGTGGTGCCCGTTGCCGGCGTGGTGCCCGCTGCCGCCACCGGTTTGGCTGGCGTGGGCGCAAACATCGACGGATGCCCGCTGTGCGTGTTCCACGCATCCCAGAGCATCACCAGCGAAACGGAGAACACGATCCAGAGGATGGAACGGCGGATGTCGGTCATGGACGGGTCTTCGAAGAGAACAAACGTGTGAACAGGCGTGGCGCCGCAGCGGGTACCGGGTCGCAACCACCGTCGCACCAGGGGTGGCAGCGCAGGATGCGGCGTGCCGTCATGTAGGTGCCGGCCGCTGCACCATGCTGCTGCAGCGCGCCCAGCGCATAGGCCGAACAAGTGGGCTCGAAGCGGCAGGCATTGCCCAGCCACGGCTTGAGCAGGTAACGGTAGCCACGCACCAGGCCGATCAGCCCCAGGCGCGGCCAGTGGCCGGGTGATGGCATGCCCACGGCCGGCCGATCAGCGCCGCAGTGCGACCGCGCGCTGCAACAGCAGTTGCAGTTCTTCGCGGGCGGCATGTTGCAGGGGCGTTGAAGCCGGGCTGGGGTAGGCCTGGCGGTCGAACGGCGCCTTCAGGCGCAGCACCCACAGGCCGGCGGGCAGCACGGCGCCTGCGCTGGCCATGATGGCGCGCATTTCCCGCTTGATCAGGTTGCGGGTGACCGCACGGCGTGCATGCTTCTTGGGCACCACCAGCCCCAGCCACCGCCCCAGCGGCAGCGCCGCCGGCGCCGCAGGCAGTGTCAGCACAAGGGCCGCTGCGGGTGCCACAGCGGAGGCGTCATCCACAGCCGGTGGGCAACTGGGTGCACCACCTGTGGATAACTCTGCCGGATCGGCCCGGCGCTGCGGTTTGACGGGCATGCTCGGCTCCACCGCCAGATGGTGCGCGGCGAAGTGCGTGCTCCGCGAGCGTGGCTGAACCGCCAGCACACGCTGGAAGTCGGCCGATCGCAGGATGCGCCCGACCATGGCTTGGTGCAGCGGTGCCGGAGCCTGGTTGCGCGACACGGGGTGCCGCAGTGCCCGGTGTCAGACCTGCGACAAGCGCTTGCGGCCCTTGGCGCGGCGCGCAGCGATGACGGCACGGCCGCCGCGGGTCTTCATGCGGACGAGAAAACCGTGCGTGCGGGCGCGGCGTGTCTTGGAAGGCTGGTAGGTGCGCTTCATGGTCATTTCCTTCAGGGATTTTTGGGGCCGCAACGCTGGGCGCAGGCTGCACCGGCGGGGGCCGGATGCGATATGCGGGATGCGCGATGCGGGTCATGGGCTTGCGCTGCGACCTTGTTGCGACCCTGGCGCCGCCTTGTGGGGCGGGCCAGTCTGTGCAGGGCAAGTTCTGTCAGCGCGCACCTGCGCGTCGGGGAAACCCACTATTAGAGCAAAAAGCCCCTTTGCGGTCAAACACTTGCACCACGAACCGTGGCTTGGCGGGGGGCTTGACTGGTGCCGGCGCACTGTGGATAACCATGGTCGGCGGGCCCCGGCAGGCCTACAATGCGACCGCTCTCAGAACAACTTGTCCACAATGAGCCCAGACCTGTGGCAGCGGGGTTGCGATCAACTCGCCACCGAGCTGTCCGAACAGCAATTCAACACCTGGATCCGCGCGCTGCCGCCGGCCGACATCATCGATGACGGCCAGGGTGGTGCCGTGGCGCAGGTGCGTGTGCCCAACCGGTTCAAGCTGGACTGGATCCGCTCGCAGTACGCGCACCGCATCGAAAACATCCTGACTGAACTGGCGGGCCAGCCGGTGCGGCTGGAGCTCGCCCTGGCCGCACGCGACGCACCGCCGGCACGCCCGTTGCCAGGTTACGGGCCGGTGCGGGCTGCCGCGCTGCTCAACGGTCAGGCGCTGGCGCCATCCACCAGCGTGAGGCCGGCCTACGGCGGACCGGCAGACGGACGCGCACCCGGAGGGCCAGGTGGGCAAGGTGGCCACGGGCCCGGCATGCTGCACCTGCCACCGTCAGCCAACAGCCACAAGCTGAATACCGCGCTCACCTTCGACACCCTGGTGCCCGGCCGTGCCAACCAGATGGCCCGCACTGCCGCGCTGCACGTGGCCGGTGCGCCGGGCGTGATGTACAACCCGCTGTTCATCTATGGCGGCGTCGGCCTGGGCAAAACCCACCTGATCCACGCGGTGGGCAATGCGCTGCTGCGCGACCAGCCCGCCGCCCGTGTGCTGTATCTGCATGCCGAGCAATTCATCAGCGACGTGGTCAAGAACTACCAGCGCAAGACCTTCGACGAGCTGAAGGCCAAATACCACAGCCTCGACCTGCTGCTGATCGACGACGTGCAGTTCTTCGCCGGGAAAGACCGCACCCAGGAAGAATTCTTCAACGCCTTCGAAGCCCTGCTGGCCAAGCGCGCCCACATCATCATGACCAGCGACACCTACCCGAAAGGCCTGGTCGACATCGACGAGCGGCTGACCAGCCGCTTCGACGCCGGGCTGACCGTGGCCATCGAGCCGCCCGAGCTGGAAATGCGCGTGGCCATCCTGATCCGCAAGGCGCTGGCCGAGGGCACCGAGATGCCCGAGGACGTGGCCTTCTTCATCGCCAAGAACGTGCGCGCCAACGTGCGAGAGCTGGAAGGCGCGCTGCGCAAGGTGCTGGCCTATAGCCGTTTCAGCCACAAGGACATCAACATCGGCCTGGCCCGCGAGGCGCTGAAAGACCTGCTGAGCATCCAGAACCGGCAGATCAGCGTGGAGAACATCCAGAAGACAGTGGCCGATTTCTACAAGATCAAGATCGCCGACATGTACAGCAAGAAGCGCCCGGCCAGCATTGCCAAGCCGCGGCAGATCGCGATGTACCTGGCCAAGGAGATGACGCAGAAGAGCCTGCCCGAGATCGGCGAGCTGTTCGGCGGGCGCGACCACACCACGGTGCTGCATGCGGTGCGCAAGATCGGTGGCGACCGGCAGAAAGACAGTGAACTGAACCAGCAGCTGCACGTGCTGGAACAGACGCTGAAAGGCTGAGCCTTGGTGTGCTTGTCAAGGCACAGGGCTGTGGACAAACCTGGCACAAGCCGGCACCTGTCCACAGGCCGCAGGCCGCGGCAGAAGTTGTTGTCGGTTGCGCGCCAGGCTCCGGGGCTGCTGCCCACAGGGTTGGGCAGCAGCTAAAGCCTTGAAAAGACAGGCGAAAATGGGCTTGTTCACACAAACCACCGCTCTCTACTAGAACTACCAAGTTCAAAGAGGAAGACATGATTGTTCTGAAAGCGCCGCAACAAAAACTGCTGGAAGCCCTGCAAAGCGTGGCCGGCATCGTCGAGCGGCGGCACACGCTGCCGATCCTGGCCAATGTGCTGCTGCGCAAGACCGGCGAGGACATCGAGTTCACCACCAGCGACCTGGAGATCCAGGTGCGCACCCAGGCCGCACTGGGCGGCGATGCGGGCAACCTGTCGACCACGGTGGGGGCACGCAAGCTGATCGACATCCTGCGCAGCCTGCCGGCCGACCAGCTGGTGACGCTGACGGCGGCGGCCAGCAAGCTGACGCTGACCGGCGGCAAGAGCCGCTTCACGCTGCAGACGCTGCCGGCGGATGACTTTCCCCTGGTGAACGAGGCGGTGGATTTCGGCCCGGCCTTCAGCGTGCCGCAAAAGACGCTGAAGACCCTGATCAACCAGGTGCATTTCGCGATGGCGGTGCACGACATCCGCTACTACCTGAACGGCATCCTGTTCGTCGCCGAGGGCAAGCAGCTGACCCTGGTGGCCACCGACGGCCACCGCCTGGGCCTGGCGCAGGCGCAGCTGGAGAGCGACATCCCCAAGCAGGAGGTGATCCTGCCGCGCAAGACGGTGCTGGAGCTGCAGCGCCTGCTGAAGGACGAAGACACCCCCATCGAAATGCGCTTTGCCGGCAACCAGGCCAAGTTCAGCTTCTCCGGCATGGACTTCGTCACCAAGCTGGTCGAAGGCAAGTTCCCCGACTACAACCGCGTGATCCCGAAGAACCACAAGAACAGCGTCACCCTGGGCCGGGCCACGCTGCTGGCCAGCCTGCAGCGCGCAGCCATCCTGACGAGCGAGAAGTTCAAGGGTGTGCGGGTCAACATCGAGCCGGGCACCCTGCGCATCGCCAGCAGCAATGCCGAGCAGGAAGAGGCCAAGGAAGAAATCGAGATCGACTATGGCGGCGACACCATCGAGGTGGGCTTCAACGTGACCTACCTGATGGACGCACTGGCCAACATCAGCCAGGACATGGTGAAGATCGAGCTGCAGGACGGCAATGCCAGCGCGCTGATCACCGTGCCGGGGCAGTCCGGCTTCAAGTACGTGGTGATGCCGATGAGGATCTGACGCGCCTGCCGGGCGCGCCAGACCCTCATCGGCATGCTGCCGGTACATGGGCACCACCAGCCCCCGCCAGGCGGGGGTTCCAGATTGATTGACGATGGCCGCATGTGCGGCCTGGAAGACACACCATGACCCAGCCGACCCCAGAGCAGAACAAGGGCGTGACCCAACGCGATGTGCCGAGCGCCGAGGGCGCGGCTGCGTCCACCGGGTCGGAAGCCTCGGCCGCCTATGGCGAAGGCAGCATCCAGATCCTGGAAGGGCTGGAAGCGGTGCGCAAGCGCCCGGGCATGTACATCGGCGACACCAGCGACGGCACCGGGCTGCACCACCTGGTGTTCGAGGTGGTCGACAACAGCATCGACGAAGCGCTGGCCGGGCATTGCGACGACATCATCGTCACCATCCATTCCGACAACAGCGTCAGCGTCATCGACAACGGCCGCGGCATTCCCACCGGCGTGAAGATGGATGACAAGCACGAGCCCAAGCGCAGTGCCGCCGAGATTGCCCTGACCGAGCTGCATGCCGGCGGCAAGTTCAACCAGAACAGCTACAAGGTGAGCGGCGGCCTGCACGGCGTGGGCGTCAGCTGCGTGAACGGCCTGAGCAAATGGCTGCGCCTGACGATACGCCGCGACGGCAAGATCCATTTCATGGAATTTGCCCAGGGCATTCCACAAGACGGCTTGCTGGAGCAGCGTGACGGCTTCGACACCCGGCCATTGAAGATCACCGGCGCCACCGAGGCGCGTGGCACCGAGGTGCACTTTCTGCCCGACCTGACGATCTTCAGCAACATCGACTTCCACTACGACGTGCTGGCCAAGCGCCTGCGCGAGCTGAGCTTCTTGAACAACGGCGTGAAGATCCGCCTGGTCGACGAGCGCAACGGCAAGGAAGACAACTTTGCCTTTGCCGGCGGCGTGCGCGGCTTCGTGCAGTTCATCAACACCGGCAAGAAGGTGCTGCACCCCAACATCTTCCACGCGGCGGGCGACAAGCTCAGCGACAACAACACCAACGTGGGTGTTGAAGTGGCGATGCAGTGGAACGAGAGCTACAACGAGAACGTGCTGTGCTTCACCAACAACATTCCGCAGCGTGACGGCGGCACCCACCTGACCGGTCTGCGTGCGGCCATGACCCGGGTGATCAACAAGTACATCGACGACAACGAACTGGCCAAGAAGGCCAAGGTCGAGATTGCCGGCGACGACATGCGCGAAGGCCTGGCCTGCATCGTCAGCGTGAAGGTGCCCGAGCCGAAGTTCAGCAGCCAGACCAAGGACAAGCTGGTGTCGAGCGAAGTGCGCGGCCCGGTCGAAGAGATCGTCAGCAAGCTGCTGACCGACTGGCTGCTGGAGAACCCGCTGGACGCCAAGATCGTCTGCGGCAAGATCGTGGAGGCTGCGCGTGCGCGCGAAGCCGCCCGCAAGGCGCGCGAGATGACACGCCGCAAGGGCGTGCTGGACGGCATGGGCCTGCCCGGCAAGCTGGCCGATTGCCAGGAGAAAGACCCGGCGCAGTGCGAGATCTACATCGTCGAAGGCGACAGCGCCGGCGGCAGTGCAAAGCAGGGGCGTGACCGCAAGTTCCAGGCGATCCTGCCGTTGCGCGGCAAGATCTTGAACGTGGAGAAAGCACGCTACGAGAAGCTGTTGTCCAGCGACAGCATCGTCACGCTGATCACCGCGCTGGGCACCAGCATCGGCAGTGAAGAATTCAACATCGATAAGCTGCGCTACCACCGCATCATCATCATGACCGACGCCGACGTGGACGGCGCGCACATCCGCACCCTGCTGCTGACCTTCTTCTACCGGCAGATGCCGGTGCTGGTGGAGCGCGGCCACATCTACATCGCCCAGCCGCCGCTGTACAAGGTGAAGGTGGGCAAGCACGAGCAGTACCTGAAGGACGGGCCCGATCTCGACAACTTCCTGCTGAAGGTGGCGCTGGACGGCGCGGTGGTGCTGCC
>JBBRVT010000029.1:0-18374 GCA_038246615.1 Burkholderiales bacterium | reverse complement strand
TACACACCTTCGTGCAGCCCGATGCCGGCGTCGGCAGCTGCGGCGGCGGCCTGGTCGCGCAGCGTGGCGCAGTAGGCCTGGCCCATGTCGACGAAGCGGCTGGCGCCGGGCTCGTCATGCAGCGGCGTGCGCTGCACGATGTTCAGGTGGTCCGAGATCAGCATCAGCGACCCCGGCGGCATGCTGGGTTCCAGGCTGCCGGCGGCATTCGTCAGCACCAGCGCCTGGCAGCCCAGTGCGGCCAGGGTGCGGATGGCGCCCTTCATGCAGGCGGCGTCACCGGTCTCGTAGGCATGCTTGCGCCCGCGCAGCAGTGCCACCTGGCGCGCCTGGGTGCCTTCGCCGATCTGCCCCAGGCGCAGGCTGCCGGCATGGCCGGCCACGCCCAGCAGCGGGAAGGCGGGCAGCTCGGCATACGGGATGTCGACGGCGCCGCGCACCAGGTCGGCGATGCCGTCCCAGCCCGAACCCAGTACCAGGCCCAGGCATGGTGCGGCCCCCGGCACGGCGGCGTGGATGCGGGCCACGCTGGCAGAGATGTCGGCGGGCAGGTCGGCAGGGTGCATGGAGGGACGGGGCGAAGCGAGGCGAGGCGAGGCGGAGAGGGTGGCGAAGGCCGTGGCTGCATCCTCGCAGATTCGTTCTGCCGCAGACGTGCCCGAGGTTTCAAGGGCCCAGGTGCGACGGCCCGAAGCTGGCCGGCAGCAGTTCGCCCAGCGTGTAGTGCGCCCGCACCACCGCCAGGTCGGCCACCCACACGGGGCAGTCGTCGGCGGCAAATTCACGCAGGCGCTGGCGGCAGCCGCCGCAGGGTGTCACCGGGTCGGCTGCCACGCCCACCACCACCGCCGCCAGGATGCGCGTGCCGCCGGCCAGCACCAGGTGGCCGATGGCGGTGGCCTCGGCGCACTGGCCCTGCGGGTAGGCGGCGTTCTCGATGTTGCAGCCGGCATGGATGCGGCCGTGCTCGTCCAGCAGCGCCGCGCCCACCGCAAAGCGCGAGTAGGGCGCGTAGGCGCGCTCCCGCGCGGCGCGGGCGGCGGCCAGCAGGGCGTCGAGGCGTTGCGGGCTGACGCTCATCGGGTCTTGATGTAGGGCACGCCCAGCGCCGCCGGTGCGCGCGAGCGGCCGATGAAGCCGGCCAGCAGCACCACCGTCATCACGTAGGGCAGGGCCTGGATCGCCTGCACCGGCACCGCGCCGCCGCCCAGCGCGGCCGGCAGCGCCACGCCCTGCAGGCGGATGGCCACGGCATCGAGAAAGCCGAACAGCAGGCAGGCCCACAGCGCCAGCACCGGGTGCCATTTGCCGAAGATCATCGCCGCCAGTGCCATGTAGCCGCGCCCGGCCGTCATGTTGGGCACGAAGTTGGCGTTCTGCGCCAGCACCAGGTAGCTGCCAGCCAGGGCGCACAGCGCGCCGTTGGCTGCCAAGGCGCCGTAGCGCAGGCCCTGCACGCTCAGGCCCGCCGCATCCACCATGGCCGGGTTGTCGCCGGTGGCGCGCAGGCGCAGGCCGATGCGGGTGCGGTACAGGCCCCACCACACCGCAGGTGCCAGGGCCAGCGCCAGGTAGACCATCGGGTTGTGGCCGAGCAGGCCGCCGCCCACCACAGCGGCCAACATGGGGCCGAGCACCGGCACCGCCTCCAGGCTGTCGGCCGCGCCGGTGAACCAGGGCGTGAGCCGCACCGCATCGGGCAGCGCCGGCGTCTGTCCGCCCTGCTTGAACCAGGCGATGCCCAGCACCACCGTCAGCCCGGCGGCGATCATCGACAGTGCGATGCCCATCACCACCTGGTCGCCGGCGTGGCTGACGCAGGCATAGCCATGCAGCATCGACAGCGCCACGCCCACCGCCAGCGCCGCCAGCAGCGCCAGCCCCAGGCTGCCGGTCACGGCGCCGGTGGCCCCGGCGGCAAACGCGGCCATCAGCATCTTGCCTTCCAGGCCGAGGTCGATCACACCGGCGCGCTCGCTGATCACCGCCGCCAGCGCGCACAGGATCAGCGGCGTGCTCACCCGCAGCGTGCTGGCCAGCAACGACGCGATCTGGCCGCCGATCAGCGCCTCATCCATGCGCCGGCCCCGCCGCCACGGCTGCCGCCGGGCGGCACCAGCCATGCACCCGCGCCAGTGCCGGCGCCGCCACCTGGGACATGGCGCCGGAGAACAGCACGATCAGCCCCTGCAGCGTGGTCACCATGTCGCGGCTGAAGCCGGGGATCTCGAAGGCCAGCTCGGCGCCGCCCTGGAACAGCGCGCCGAACAGCAGCGCCGCCAGCACGATCCCCACCGGGTGGTTGCGGCCGATCAGGCTGACGGCGATGCCGGTGAAGCCGGCACCGACGACGAAATCCAGCAGCAGCCGGTGCTGCACGCCGGCCAGCTCGTTGATGCCGAGCAGGCCGGCCAGCGCGCCCGAGATCGCCATCGCCAGCACCACCTGGCCCTTGGGCCGGATGCCACCGTAGTGCGCTGCGTCCGGCGCAAAGCCCACCGCCCGCAGCTCGTAGCCGGCGCGGCTGCGCCACAGGAACAGGTACACCGCCACCGCCGCCACGGCAGCCAGCAGCACGCTCAGGTTCAGCGGCGTGCGCGGCCAGGCGATGCCGACGGCTGCCAGCAGCTGGTGCACGGCAGGCATGTGGGCCGATGCAGGGAAGGGCGCGGTCTCCACCGTCATGCTGCCGGGCGCCTTCAGCAGGTTCACCAGCAGATAGGCCAGCAAGGCCGACGCGATGAAGTTGAACATGATGGTGGTGATGACGACGTGGCTGCCGCGCCAGGCCTGCAGCGCGCCCGGCACCGCAGCCCAGGCCGCGCCGGCGGCCATGGCCGCCAGCACCATCAGCGGCAGCAGCAGCGCGGCCGGCAGCACCGGGCCCAGCCACAGCGCCACCAGCGCGCAGCCCAGCCCGCCCAGCATGGCCTGGCCTTCGCCGCCGATGTTGAACAACCCGCCGTGGAAGGCCACCGCCACCGCCAGCCCGGTGAAGACGAAGGTGGTGGCGTAGTACAGGGTGTAGCTGATGCCGGCCTTGCTGCCGAAGGCGCCCTTGGCCAGCAGGGTGATGACCTGCAGCGGGTCCAGACCCACCACCGCCACCACCACCGCGCACACCAGCAGCGCCAGCGCCAGGTTGACCAGCGGCAGCAGGGCCACGTCCATCCAGCGCGGCAACTCCACGGGATGGCTCATCGGCAATCTTCCGCCTGGTCCGGCAGCCGCAGGCCGGGCTCGGCGACCAGGAAGCCCGGCGGCAGCACCTCGGGCGAGGCAGCTTCGAGCTGGCGCAACACATCGGCAAAGCCGAAGCGCGGCTGCCAGCGCGGCGCGCGCATTGCCAGTGCCGGGTTGTAGACCCGGTCGATGCTGGCCGGCAGCGCCCAGCCGCGCGCGGCAAAGGCCTGCACCAGGGCCGGTGCGCGCTGGCGCAGCAACGCCGGAGCGTCGGCCTCCAACGCCGCCACATCGGCCGGCTGGATCGGCGTGCTGCCGGAGACGATGCAGACCCGGCTGCCCGGGCGCGCGGTGTCCAGCGCACGGGCCTCGGCCACGTCGCGTGCGTCCACCCCGCAGTGCTGGCGCGCCAGCCGCACCACCAGCGCACGGCCCACGCGGCCGCTGGCACCTGTCACCAGCACCTTCATGCGGCGGCCCTCGTGGGGGTGCCGGCAGCGCCGCCCACGCCGGCGCCAGCACCCGCACCCGCCCCAGCCCCAGCCATCAGCCGGCCCAGCGCGGCCTCGGTGCAGTCGGCGATGGCCAGTTCGCCGGCGATGCGGCCGCGGTCCATCACCAGCACCCGGTCGGCCAGCGCCAGGATCTCGTCCAACTCGCTGCTGACCACCAGCACCGCGCCACCGGCGTCGCGCATCGCCCGCAGCCGGCCGTGGATGAACTCGATCGCGCCGATGTCCACGCCGCGGGTGGGCTGGCCCACCAGCAGGACCTTGGGCGGTGTCTCGGGCGCCAGCGCCTCGCGCGCCAGCACCAGCTTCTGCTGGTTGCCGCCGCTGAACTTGCTGGCCCGCAGCGCCGGGTTGCGCGGCCGCACGTCGTAGGCGTCCATCATGTCGGCGGTGGCGCGGCGCATCACCGCGCGCTTCATCCAGCCCCAGGCGCTGGCAAAGCGCGGGCTGCGCTGGTAGCCCAGCTCGGCCGTCTCCCACGCTGCGAAGGGCAGCACCATGCCGCAGCGGTGGCGGTCTTCGGGCACATGGGCCAGGCCCAGCGCGCGGGCGGTGGCCGGGTCGAGCCAGCGTGTGGCGGTGAAGGGCCTGCCGCCCAGCGTGAGCGTACCGGCCTGCGGCCTGGCCATGCCCGAGAGCATCTCCAGCAGCTCGCTCTGGCCATTGCCCGACACCCCGGCGATGCCGATGATCTCGCCGGCGCGCAGCATCAGCGACACATCGGCCAGCCGCTGCACGCCCAGTGCGTCACGCCACTGCAGGCCTTGCGCGGCCAGCAGCGTGGCGCCGGGCCGGGCGGTGGCGGCGCCGGCAGCGCGGCCCAGCTGCACCCGGCGGCCCACCATGGCCTCGGCCAGCTGGTCGAGGCTGCACTGCGCGATCGGCCCGTCGAACACCACCGCGCCCTGGCGCATCACCGTCACCGCGTCGCACAGCGCCATGATCTCCTTGAGCTTGTGGGTGATCAGCAGCAGCGTGGTGCCGGCGTCGCGCAGCCGGCGCAGGGTGACGAACAGCGCTTCGGTCTCCTGCGGCGTGAGCACGGCGGTGGGTTCGTCCAAAATCAGGATGCGCGCACCGCGGAACAGCGCCTTCAGGATCTCCAGCCGCTGGCGCTCGCCCACCGGCAGGTCTTCCACCGGGCTGTCCAGCCGCACCTGCAGGCCGGTGTCGGCCATCAGCGCCTGCAGCTTCTCACGCACCTGCGCGCGCGCCGTGCCCAGGCGCCAGTGCGGCTCGGCGCCGAGCATGATGTTGTCCAGTGCCGACAGCGGCTCGACCAGCATGAAGTGCTGGTGCACCATGCCGATGCCCAGCGCGATGGCCTGCGCAGACCCGCCGATCTGCACCGGCTGGCCGTCGATGCGGATCTGCCCGCTGTCGGCCTGGTAGAAGCCGTACAGGATCGACATCAGCGTGCTCTTGCCCGCGCCGTTCTCGCCGACGATGCCATGCGCCGTGCCGGCCGCCACCGTCAGGTCGACAGTGCGGTTGGCCTGTACCGCGCCGAAGCGCTTGTTGATGCCGTCCATGCGGACGGCCGGCGTGGACACCCGCCGCCCGTCAAGACGCGCAGGAGCCGGTGGCCATGTAGTCGGCGACCTTGATCTTGCCGGCGATGATGTCGGCCTTGGCGGCGTCGACCTTCTTCTTCATGTCGGCGCTGATCAGCTTCTCGTTGTGCTTGTCCAGCGCGTAGTCCACGCCGCCTTCCTTCAGGCCCAGCACGCTCACACCCGGGTTGATCTTCTTCGCCAGGTTGTAGACCGCCACGTCCACCCGCTTGACCATGCTGGTGAGCATGGTGCCCGGCTGCAGGTGGTTCTGGTTGCTGTCCACGCCGATGGCCAGCCTGGCCGCGTCCTTGGCGGCCTGGTACACGCCCACGCCGGTGCCGCCGGCGGCGGCGAACACGACATCCACACCCTTGGCGAACTGGGCCTTGGCCAGCTCGCCGCCGCGGGTGGGGTCGTTCCAGGCTGCGGGCGTGGTGCCGGTCATGTTGGCAGTGACTTCGACCTTGGGGTTGGCGTACTTGGCGCCCTGTTCATAGCCGCACTGGAACCTGCGGATCAGCGGGATGTCCATGCCGCCGATGAAGCCGACCTTGCCGCTCTTGCTGGCCATCGCAGCCAGCATGCCGACCAGGAAGCTGCCTTCCTGCTCCTTGAACACCACCGATTCGACATTGGGCAGCTTGACCACCGAATCGATGATGGCGAACTGCAGCTTGGGGAAGTCCTTGGCCACCTTCTCCAGCGTGCTGCCCTGGGCGAAGCCCACGCCGATGATCGGGTTGGCGCCCTTGTCGGCCATGCGGCGCATCGCCTGCTCACGCTGGGCCTCGTTGCTGATCTCGAAGTCGAGGTAGGGCTTGCCCGACTCCTTCTTCCAGCGCTCGATGCCGTTGAAGGCGGCTTCGTTGAAGCTCTTGTCGAACTTGCCGCCCATGTCGTAGATGACGGCCGGGTTGGCCAGTGCGGCCGTGGCCGCGACAGTCAGGCCGAGCGCGGCCAGCACAACGTGTTTCATGGATTGGGTGTCCCGAGTGGTGGATGGAATGGTCGGTGGCAGGATAGCAAGACTCGCGCCGCCGGCGGCCCCGGGCTTGCCTGCAGATGCGCCACAGCGGGCCACCCGACACACTGCTCCGCTAGCATGCGCCGATGCTGTCCGACACCCCGCCGCCCCTGCCCGCCGACCTGCTGCAACGCGCCCGCCAGCTGCCCAAGGTGCTGCTGCACGAACATCTGGACGGCGGCTTGCGGGTGGACACGTTGCTCGACCTGCTGCAGCAGCGCGGCATCGCCAGCCCGGCGCCCGACGCCGACAGCCTGGCCGCCTGGTTCGATGCCCGCGCCGATGCCGGATCGCTGTTGGAGTACCTGCGCGGCTTCGACCTCACCGTGGCCGCGATGGCCACGCCCGCAGGCCTGGCCCGGGTGGCCTTCGAGGCCGCTGAAGACGCCCGCGCCGAAGGCTGCGTGCTGGCCGAGTTCCGCATCGCGCCGCTGTTGTTCGAGGCCCATGGCGTGGCGGCTGAGGCGGCAGTGGCCGCCATGCTCGACGGCCTGTCGCAAAGCCCGCTGCCCAGCGGCCTGATCGTCTGCGCCATGCGCCACGAGAGCGACCAGCACATCGCCCGTGCGGCAGAGCTGGCCATCGCCTGCCACCGCCAGCCGCGCCCGGCAGGTGCCGCACGGGTGGTGGGCTTCGACCTGGCCGGGCCGGAGGCCGGCTGGCCGGCCACCCGCCACGCGGCACTGCTGGCGCGGGTGCGTGCCGCCGGCCTGGGCCTGACCCTGCATGCCGGCGAGGCCGACGCGGGCGAACAGGTGCTGGAAGCCGCGCGCCTGGGGGCCAGCCGCGTCGGCCACGGCGTGCGCCTGGCCGACCTGCTGGACGGCCCCGGCGCCGCCGAGGCGCTGGCGGCACTGCGCCAGCAGGGCGTGCACCTGGAGATCTGCCCCACCAGCAACCTGCACACCGGCGCGGCGGCCTCGCTGGCGCAGCACCCGATCCACGCGCTTTGGCGCGCCGGCGTCAGCCTGTCCTTCCACACCGACAACCGGCTGATGTCGCGCGTGGACCACAGCAGCGAGGCCGCCCGTCTGGTGCAGGCCGGTTTCGGCTGGGACGAGCTGCTGCACATGGGGCTGGACGCGGCTGCGGCATCGTTCCTGGCGCCCGAACAGCGCGCCGCCGCCCTGGCCACGCTGCGGGCCTGGGGCGCGGCGCAAGGGTTGGCGACGCAGCAAGCGCGCTGAGAGCCTGAGAGTCTTTCGTTCACGCCCGCTCATCACGCCAAAGTGCCCCCGCTCGTCGTTGCAAACGCTCGTCATAGCCCGGGCTATGGCTGCGCTTTGCGCCTAGATCGGGTGCCCTTTGACGCGCTGCTCGGGCATGCCCGAAAAACTCTCAGGCTCTGAGTCCGGCCACGCCGCGCGGGGGCGGCTCACGCCTCGCGGTCGATGCGCACCGCCAGCACCACCGAGGTGGTCGTCTTCAGCACGCCGTCGACCTGGCCGATGGCATCGAGCAGCGCGTCCAGCCGCTGGGTGCTGGCGGCCTGCAGCACGGCGATGTAGTCGAACTCGCCGCTGACGCTGGACAACTGCACCAGCTCGGTCAGCCGCTGCAGCGCGGCGACCACCGCCGGCCCGCTGCGCGCCTGCACGGTGATGCCGACGTGCGCGCGCACCGGCGGCCGGTCCTGGTGCTGGCCGAGGCGCACGGTGTAGCCCACGATCACGCCGTCGCGCTTCAACCGCGCCAGCCGGGCCACCACGGTGGTGCGTGCCACGCCCAGCCGGCGTGCCAGGTCGGCGGTGCTGGCGCGGGCGTCGGCCTGCAGCAGGGCGATCAGCTGCTGGTCCAGGGCATCGGTGTTCATCGGCTGCATTCTGCCGCTTCGGCAGCTTCAGCCGACGATTCGGCGAAATCAGGCGCCGTATCGACGAACCAGCACTTTGCTTCGTCACCGGCTTTGCGGAGACTGTGGAGACCGCCAACACACCGCCAACACACCACTGGCACACCTTCCACGGAGCCCCCCATGCACATCGCCCTGCTCGGCGCCGGCCACATCGGCCAGACCATCGCCCGCCTGCTGGCCGCCACCGGCGACTACCAGCTCACGCTGATCGACAAGGACCCGCAGGCGCTGACGCGCGTGGCGGGTGCCGGCATCACCACCCGGCAGGTCGACACCGAAGACCAGGGCGCCCTGCTGGCGGTGCTGCGCGGCCACGACGCGGTGATCAATGCGCTGCCCTACCACCTGGCGATCGCCACCGCCACGTTGGCGCGCGAAGCCGGCTGCCACTACTTCGACCTGACCGAAGACGTGGCCGCCACCCGCGCCATCCAGCAGCTGGCCGAAGGCGCCCGCACCGCCTTCATGCCGCAATGCGGCCTGGCGCCGGGCTTCATCGGCATCGTGGCGCACCACCTGGCCCAGGGCTTCGATGCCCTGCACGACGTGAAGATGCGCGTGGGCGCGCTGCCGGCCTTCCCCACCAACGCGCTGAAGTACAACCTGACCTGGAGCGTGGACGGCCTGATCAACGAGTACTGCCACCCCTGCGAGGCGATCCGCGACGGGCATGCCATCGAGGTGCTGCCGCTCGAAGGCCTGGAGCATTTCAGCCTGGACGGTACCGAGTACGAGGCCTTCAACACCAGCGGCGGCCTGGGCACGCTGTGCGAGACGCTGGCCGGCCGGGTGCGCACGCTGGACTACAAGAGCGTGCGCTACCCCGGCCACCAGGCGCTGATGAAGCTGCTGCTCGAAGACCTGCAGCTCAAGGACGACCAGCAGACGCTGAAGGACATCCTGCGCAAGAGCGTGCCCGGCACCATGCAGGACGTGGTGCTGGTGTTCGTCACCGTCAGCGGCCTGCGCAAGGGGCAATTGCTGCAGGAGGTGTTCGCCCGCAAGATCTTTGCCGACCGGACCGAAGGCAACCCGCTGTCGGCGATCCAGATCACCACCGCAGCGGGCATCTGCGCGGCGGTCGACCTGTTCCGCGAAGGCGCGCTGCCGCAGCGCGGCTTCATCCGCCAGGAGCAGGTGGCGCTGCCGGCCTTCCTGGCCAACAGGTTTGGCTGTGCCTACCAGCAGAGCCGGCAGGTCGAGAGCATCGGCTGAGCGATGATTCCGGCATGAACACCGCACACCACCTCCTCACCATGCTGGGCGTGCCAGCCGCCGCCTTCACCGGCGGTGCGCTGCGCGCCCGATCCCCCATCGACGGCGCCACCACCGGCATGGTGCACACCGCCACGCCCGCCGATGTGACAGCCGCCATCGACCGCGCCCACGCCGCCTTCCTGGCCTGGCGCCAAGTGCCGGCGCCGCGCCGGGGTGAACTGGTGCGCCTGTTCGGCGCCCAGTTGCGCGCCCACAAGGACACGCTGGCCGCGCTGGTCACGCTGGAGGCCGGCAAGGTGACCAGCGAGGGCGCCGGCGAGGTGCAGGAGATGATCGACATCTGCGACTTCGCGGTGGGCCTGAGCCGCCAGCTGCACGGCCTGACGATCGCCAGCGAGCGGGTGGGCCACCGCATGATGGAACAGTGGCACCCGCTGGGCGTGGTGGGTGTCATCAGCGCCTTCAACTTCCCCGTCGCGGTGTGGGCCTGGAACGCCACGCTGGCGCTGGTCTGCGGTGACAGCGTGGTGTGGAAGCCCAGCGAGAAGACGCCGCTGACGGCGCTGGCCACGCAGGCGCTGTTCGACGCGGCGCTGGCGCAGTTCCGTGCGCAGTCGGGCAACAGCGGCGGCGAGGCGCCGGACCACCTGAGCCAGGTGCTCAACGGCCTGGCGCCGGTGGGTGAGGCGCTGGTCGACGATGCGCGTGTGGCGCTGGTCTCGGCCACCGGCTCCACCCGCATGGGCCGCGCGGTGGGCCCGCGGGTGGCGGCGCGCTTCGGCCGCTGCCTGCTGGAGCTGGGTGGCAACAACGCCATCATCGTGGCACCGAGTGTGGGGACAGGCCCCGATCTGGATCTGGCGGTGCGCGGCATCCTGTTCGGCGCCTACGGCACCGCAGGCCAGCGCTGCACCACCACCCGGCGGGTGATCGCCCACGCCAGCATCCACGACGAACTCGCCGCCCGGCTGGAGCGCGCCCGGGCCAGCCTGCAGGTGGGTGACCCGCGCGAGGCTGGCGTGCTGGTCGGCCCGCTGGTGGACGAGGCTGCCTTCGGCGCGATGCAGGCCGCGCTGGGCCAGGCGGTGGCGCAGGGTGGCAGCGTGGCCGGTGGCGCGCGGGTGCCGGTGGGCGGCGGGCAGGGAACTTTGATCGACGCCTGGTATGCCGCGCCGGCGCTGGTGCGCATGCCGGCGCAGACGGCGGTGGTCTGCCACGAGACCTTCGCGCCCATCCTCTACCTGCTGCGCTACGACACGCTGAGCGAAGCCATCGCGCTGCAGAACGGCGTGCCGCAGGGCCTGTCGTCGGCCATCTTCACCAACGACCTGCGCGAGGCCGAGGCCTTCCTGGCCGCCGGCGGCAGCGATTGCGGCATCGCCAACGTCAACATCGGCACCTCGGGCGCCGAGATCGGCGGCGCCTTCGGCGGCGAGAAAGAGACCGGCGGCGGCCGTGAATCGGGCAGCGACGCCTGGAAGAACTACATGCGCCGCGCCACCAACACGGTGAACTATTCGCGCGCCTTGCCGCTGGCGCAAGGGGTGAAGTTCGACATTTGACGCGATGGCCCGGCCACGCAGCGGTCAGGCTCGCCCCACCATGCCGACACCTTGCGCATGATGGACCCGCTGCAGACCCTGGCCGGGCTGGGCCTGGAGCTGCCCAGCCCGCTGGCCGACCGGGCTTGACGCAGCCCTGGCCCGGCCCGCCCGGTGGCTTGCGGCATGATCGGGCGGCCCTGCTGCCCTGCTGCCCTGCTGCTCTGCATGCCTGTCTTTCTCTTCAAGCGCCTGTTCACCTTTCTCGCCACGCTGGCGGTGGCGTCGGTGCTGGTGTTCACCGTGCTGGAACTGCTGCCCGGCAACGTGGCCCAGGTGATGCTGGGCGAGACGGCCACGCCCGAGGCCATCGCCGCGCTGGAAAAGAAGCTGGGCCTGGACCGCCCGCCGCTGCAGCGCTATGCGCACTGGGTGGGCGGCCTGCTGCAGGGCCGCACCGCCAACAGCTTCGCCTACGACACGCCCACCTCCGAGCTGATCGCCGAGCGGCTGCAGGTCACCCTGCCGCTGGGCCTGCTGGCGATGGTGCTGACCACCGTGCTGGCGCTGGCGCTGGGGGTCTACGCGGCGGCGCGCCACAACCGGCTGGGTGACGTCAGCGTGATGGCCGCCAGCCAGTTGGGCATCGCCATCCCCAGCTTCTGGTTCGCCATCCTGCTGATCCTGCTGTTCGCGGTGAAGCTGCAATGGGTCAGCGCCGGCGGCTTCCCGGGCTGGAACGAGGACGACGGCGGCGGCGTGCTGGCCGGGCTGAAGGCGCTGATCCTGCCGGCCATCGCGCTGGCGCTGGTGCAGGCGGCCATCCTGGCCCGCGTCACCCGCTCGGCGGTGCTCGACGTGATGCGCGAGGACTATGTGCGCACCGCCCGCGCCAAGGGCCTGACTCGCCGGCAGACGCTGTGGCGCCATGTGCTGCGCAACGCGATGATCCCGGTGCTCACCATCATGGGCCTGCAGTTCGCCAACCTGATCACCGGCACCATCGTGGTCGAGAACGTGTTCGTGCTGCCGGGCATCGGCCGGCTGGTGTTCCAGGCGATCGCCAACCGCGACCTGGTGGTGGTGCGCGACGTGGTGATGGGCCTGGTGGCGGTGGTGGTGGTGGTGAACTTCCTGGTGGATGTGCTCTATGCGGTGGTCGACCCCCGGCTGAAGGCATCCGACGCATGACCACCGCGTCCATGTCCGCAGCCCGCAGCCTGCCCGGTTTCGGCGCCAGGGCGTTGCGCCACCCCAGCTTCCTGGTCGGCGCGCTGCTCTCTGGCCTGCTGCTGCTGGCGGCGCTGGTCAGCCTGTTCTGGGCGCCCTACCCACCGGCCGAGATCGACATCCCCAACAAGCTGCAGGCACCCACGGCGGCGCACTGGCTGGGCACCGACAGCCTGGGCCGCGACATCGCCAGCCAGCTGCTGGTGGGGGCACAGAACGCCATCGTGGTCGGCCTGGTGGCGGTCGGCATCGGCCTGCTGCTGGGTGTGGCCCTGGGCTGCCTGGCGGCGGCGCGCGGCGGCTGGGTCGACGAGCTGGTGATGCGCGCGGCCGATTTCACCTTCGCCTTCCCGGCGCTGCTGTCGGCCATCATGCTGGGCGCGATCTACGGCCCCGGCCTGCTCACCGGCATCCTGGCGATCGGCATCTTCAACATCCCGGTGTTCGCCCGCATCGCCCGCGGCGCCGCCCAGGCGGTGTGGGCGCGTGAGTACGTGCTCGCCTCGCGCGCAGCCGGCTTCGGGCCGTGGCGCATCACGCTAGACCACGTGCTGCCCAACATCGCCAGCGTGCTGATCGTGCAGGCCACCATCTCGTTTGCCACCGCCATCCTGGCGGAGGCGGCGCTCAGCTACCTGGGCCTGGGTACCCAGCCGCCGCAGCCCAGCTGGGGGCGCATGCTCAACGAGGCACAAAGCCTGCTGTTCCAGGCGCCGATGCTGGCGGTCTACCCCGGCGTGGCGATCGCGTTGAGCGTGCTGGGCCTGAACCTGATGGGCGACGGGCTGCGCGACCTGCTCGACCCCAAGCTGGCACGCAAGCGCTGAGTCACACGCCAGAGACAAGCCGTAGACACGCCACAGCAGCGCCCGGCGTACAATCACGGGTTGTCCGCGTTTGGCGCACGTGGGCACCGCCCGCGTTGTACTCCTGTCGACGCGGCCTGCCCCCGACTGTCCGCACCCAGGCGCCCCAGGCGCCGCACAGGGTCGCTGGCCCCGGGCCTGCCGCCGACCCCCTGCCTGCCCACCTGATGGTGGCAGCGCGTCAGAACCAAGTTTCCGGAGATCCCCGCCCTATGGCCAAGGAAGAACTGATCGAAATGCAGGGCAAGGTGACCGAAGTCCTGCCCGACTCGCGCTACCGCGTCACGCTGGACAACGGCCACGTGCTGATCGCCTACACGTCCGGCAAGATGCGCAAGCACCACATCCGCATCCTGGCGGGTGACGCCGTCTCGCTGGAGCTGTCGGCCTATGACCTGAGCAAGGGCCGCATCACCTTCCGCCACATCGAGCGCCGCGGCCCCGGGCCCGACCAGCAGCGCAGCGCGCGCTGAGCCAGGGGCCAGCGGGCCTGCTGGCCTGCGACGCCGCTGTTCAGCGCGAGCCCCAAGCCAGGTTGATCTCGACCGTGGCGCCAAAGGCCTTGCGGATGAGCGGGCCGGCGGCAGCGCCGCCCTGCAGCAGTGACAGCGCCAAGCCGCCCGGCCGGTTTGCAACGCCACATCGGCGCCTTGCCGAAGTCAGTCTGCAGGTCCGGGTCGGCGCTGGCAACGGACCACTTCCCGGCGGTCGGCGCATCCTGCAGGCGCGCAGAGTGCCTTGCGCTGGCGGCCGATGCCCCACAATTGATGCATGCCAGCCAATGTCGAGATCAAGGCCCGCATCCCCAGCGTGGATGCGCTGCTGCCGCTGGCCCAGGCGCTCAGCGACGACAAGCACCTGCAACGCATCCACCAGGACGACAGCTTCTTTGCCGTGCCGCATGGTCGGCTGAAGCTGCGGGTGTTCGGCGACGGCTCGGGTGAGCTGATCCACTACCACCGCCCCGACGCCACCGGCCCCAAGCTGTCGGATTACGTGCTGGTGCCGGTGGCCGACCCCGACAGCCTGCGCGAGGCACTGGCGCGCGCCTGCGGGCTGATCGGCCGGGTGCGCAAGCACCGCATCCTGGTGCTGGTGGGCCCCACCCGCATCCACCTCGACCAGGTCGAGGGCCTGGGCGAATTCCTGGAGCTGGAAGTGACGCTGCAGCCCGGCCAGACCGAAGCCGAGGGCAGCGCCATCGCGCATGCGCTGATGGACCGCCTGGGCGTGCAGCCCGGCCAGCTGCTGCAGGGTGCCTACCTCGACCTGCTGCGTGCGCAGGCCGCCAGCGCGGCATGACGCCGGGTGGGCCGGGCGCCGGGCCGCCCTTGCTGGCGGTGCAGGACCTGCGCGTCACGCTGACCACCCCGCGCGGCCCGGCCGATGCGCTGCGCGGCGTCTCGTTCGAGTTGCAGCGCGGCCAGACCCTGGGGCTGATCGGCGAATCGGGCTGCGGCAAGAGCATCACCGCGCTGGCGCTGATGGGCCTGCTGCCCGAATCGGCGCGTGCCAGCGGCAGCCTGCGGCTGGACGGCCGTGAGCTGCTGGGCGTGCCTGAAGACGACTGGTGCCGGCTGCGTGGCAACCGGCTGGCGATGGTCTTCCAGGAGCCGATGACCGCGCTGAACCCGCTGCACCGCATCGGCCGCCAGATCGCCGAGCCGTTGCGCCTGCACAAGGGCCTGAGCGCGAGCGCTGCCCGCGCCGAGGCGCTGCGCCTGCTGCAGCGGGTGCAGCTGCCGCAGGCCGCGCAGCGGCTGGAGGCCTACCCGCACCAGCTCTCCGGTGGCCAGCGCCAGCGGGTGGTGATCGCCATCGCGCTGGCCTGCGGGCCCGACGTGCTGATCGCCGACGAACCCACCACCGCGCTGGACGTGACCATCCAGCGCGAGGTGCTCGACCTGATCGCCCAGCTGGTGGCCGAGGACGGCATGGCCCTGCTGCTGATCAGCCACGACCTGGGCGTGATGGCCGAGAACGTGCAGCGGCTGCTGGTGATGTACGGCGGCACGGTGGTGGAGTCCGGGCCGACAGAAGCCGTGTTCCACCACCGCGCCCACCCCTACACCCGCGGCCTGTTTGCCGCCCGGCCGCAGCTGGGGCTGCGCGCCGCCGCCCAGGCCGCCGGCGGTGCCGGCCGCCGCCACAGGCTGACCACCATCCCCGGCCGCGTGCCCGAGCTGATCGACCTGCCCGCCGGCTGCGGCTTTGCCGAGCGCTGCACGCTGGCACAGGCGGCCTGCCGCACCGGCCCGCCGCCCGCCTTCGAACTGGCGCCGAACCACCTGGCCCGCTGCCTGCGGCTGGATGCCGCGCAGGCATTGGCATGACCGCTGTGGTCAGCCAGCAGCCCTTGCTGCAGGTGGACCAGCTGGTGCGGCACTACACCCTGCCACGCCAGCAGCTGCTGGCAGCCACACCGGTGGTGCACGCGCTGCAGGGCGTGAGCTTCCAGTTGCAGGCCGGCCGCAGCCTGGGTGTGGTGGGCGAGTCGGGCTCGGGCAAGAGCACGCTGGCGCGCCTGGTGATGGCGCTGGAGCCGCCCACCAGCGGCACCGTGCGCCTGGCCGGGCAAGATCTGCACGCCCTGCCACCGGCGGCCCTGCGCCGGGCCCGCGCCGGCTTCCAGATGGTGTTTCAAGACCCGTTCGGCTCGCTCGACCCGCGCCAGACCGTGGGCCGCATCGTCGCCGAGCCGCTGGCCGCGCAGGGCCAGGGCAACCCGGCCGACCGGCTGGCACGCGCCGGCGCCATGCTCGACGCGGTGGGCCTGCGCGCCAGCGACGCGGCCAAGTACCCGCATGAATTCTCCGGCGGCCAGCGACAGCGCATCGCCATCGCCCGGGCGCTGGTCACCAGCCCCAGATTGATCGTGGCCGACGAGCCGGTCAGCGCGCTGGATGTCTCGGTGCAGGCCCAGGTGCTGAACCTGATGCAGGACCTGCAGGACCGCCTGGGCGTGACCTACCTCTTCATCAGCCACGACCTGGCGGTGGTCGATCTGGTGTGCGACGAAGTCCTCGTGCTCTACCAGGGCCGGGTGGTGGAGCAGGGCACGCCGGAGATCCTGTTCCAGGCCGCTGCCCACCCTTACACCCGCGCGCTGATGGACGCCGTACCCGGCGCCCGCAGCGGCAGCCTGGCGGCTGCCAGCCGGCGCCAGCGTGCCGCCCTGCCGGTGGACACGCCCGCCCCCACGCACACCGGCGGCTGCGCATTTGCCGCCCGCTGCCCCTGGCGCCAGAGCGCCTGCGATGCCGCCATGCCCGCGCTGCGCCTGCTGGCCCCCGGCCACGCCGCCGCCTGCCACCGCGCCGAAACGGTCATGGCGGCCTCAGAATCCGTGGCAGGTTGAGCTTCATCCACCCCCGCCGTTCCAGGAGACCACCGCATGACCATCAGCCGCCGCCAACTGGCCCAAGCCACCGCCCTGCTGGTCCTGCCAAGCCTGGGCGGCCAGGCCTTCGCCCAGCGCGCCAAGGACACCCTGGTGCTGGGCATGATGCTGGAGCCCTCGCCCGGGCTCGACCCCACCGCCGGCGCGGCTGCCGCCATCGGCGAGGTGGTGCACTACAACGTGCTGGAGGGCCTGACCAAGGTGACCGACGCCGGCGCGGTGCTGCCGCTGCTGGCCACCGACTGGGTGAGCGACCCCGACGGCAAGACCTACACCTTCAAGCTGCGCGCCGGCGTGAAGTTCCAGGACGGCACGCCGTTCAACGCCGAGGCGGTGAAGTTCAGCTTCGAGCGCGCCAAGGCGCCAGACAGCACCAACAAGGCCAAGAAGACGGTGTTCGAGAACATCTCGTCGATCGCCACGCCGCAGCCCGACGTGGTGATCCTGACGCTGAACAACGCCGATGCCACGCTGCCCTTCCGCCTGGGCGAAGCGCCAGCGGTGATCCTCAGCCCCAAGAGCGCCGCCACCACCGCCACCCAGCCGCAGGGCACCGGGCCGTTCAGGCTGGACAGCTGGCAGAAGGGCAGCGCCATCACCCTGGTGCGCTGGGACGGCTACCGCGACGTGGCGGCCATCAAGCTGCGCCGCGTGACCTTCCGCTTCATCAATGACAACGCCGCCCAGGTGGCGGCGCTGCTGGCCGGTGACATCGACGGCATGCCGCGCTTCGGCGCGGTGCAGGCGCTGGCCCAGCTGCGCGCCGACCCGCGCTTCGTGGTGAGCGTGGGCAGCACCGCCGGCAAGGGCATCCTGGCCATCAACAACAAGCGCAAGCCGCTGGACGATGTGCGCGTGCGCCGCGCCATCAGCCATGCCATCGACCGCAAGGCCTTCATCGACGGCGTGCTCGAAGGCCTGGCCAAACCCATCGGCAGCCACGCCGCACCCACCGACGTCGGCTACGTCGACCTGACCGGCCTGTACCCCTTCAACCCAGACAAGGCCCGGGCCCTGCTGAAGGAAGCCGGCGTGGCCACGCCGCTGAACCTGACGCTGACCCTGCCGCCGCCCAGCTATGCCCGCAAGGGCGGCGAGGTGGTGGCGGCGATGCTGGCCAAGGTGGGCATCACCGCCAAGATCGAGAACGTCGAGTGGGCGCAGTGGCTGTCGGGGCCGTTCAAGGGCCAGTTCGACCTGACCATCATCAACCACGTCGAGCCGCTGGACTATGTGCAGTACGCCAACCCGCAGTACTACTGGGGCTACGACAGCCCGGCCTTCAACGCTTTGGTGAAGAAGCGCGCCGAGGCCGCGCGTGGCAGGGCCCAGGTGGCGCTGTATGCCGACATCCAGCGCCAGATCGCCAACGACGCGGTCAACGCCTTCCTCTTCAACCCGTCGCAGGTGTCGGTGTCGCGCAAGGGCCTGCGCGGCCTGTGGACCAACTCGCCGGTGTCGGCCAACGACCTGTCGCAGGTGGCCTGGCAATGACTGACACCGCTGCACTCACCGCCACGCTGCGTGCGCTGGAGGAGAGCATCCTCGAGCCCGCAGTGCGCGCCGACCCGGCCCGCCTGCGCGCGCTGCTGGCACCTGAGTTCACCGAGTTCGGCGCCGCCGGCCGGGTCTTCGACCGCGAGGGCATCCTGGCTGCGCTGGCCGCCGAGCGCCCGCGCCAGCCGCGCCAGGCGCGCGGCTTCAAGGTGCGGCTGGTGGCGCCCGGCGCAGCGCTGACCACCTGGCGGGTGCAGCGCGACGACGGCATCGAGACGCTGCGCAGCAGCGTCTGGCAACAGCAGCCTGACGGCCGCTGGCTGATGGTCTTCCACCAGGGCACGCTGGCCGCATGCGACGACGAAGGCACCTTGTAGGCACGCGCCCACAGCTGCCGTTGTGCGTCAGGCCGCGCAAGGAGGTCGAGGAAACCGGGGGTGCGGCCTGGCCTTGCCCCATCACGAGCCCACCATCGAGCGCTTCGACGTCGCC
>JBBRVT010000028.1:0-19336 GCA_038246615.1 Burkholderiales bacterium | reverse complement strand
GTGCACACCATCGAGCAGGACATCATTCCCCGTCTGGTGCGGGCGCACGCGCAGGTGCAGGCGCCTGCAGCCGGCGCCGATGTGAACATGCCGACCCGCGCCGAGGTGGTGGCTTTCACCGCGCAGGTGATGGACCGCGACGATGCCGGCATCCATGCGCAACTGGCGGCCCTGCGTGCACGCGGTGTGAGCGTGGAGTCCCTCTATGTCGGCCTGCTGGCGCCAGCGGCGCGCTACCTCGGAGAACTGTGGGACGACGACCGCTGCCACTTCGCCGACGTCACCGTCGGCATGGGGCGCCTGCAGCAGATCATGCGCGGCCTCAGCACCGCGTTCGGCACCGAGATCGATCCGCCTGCGGGTGGCCGGCGTGCCCTGCTGATGCAGGCGCCAGGTAACCAGCACACGTTTGGCTTGTCGATGGTGGCCGAGTTCTTCGCCCGGGCGGGCTGGGAGGTGGTGGGCGTACTCGACCCGCAGGGCAGCGGGCTCGAAGACCGGGTCAAGGACGAATGGTTCGACCTGGTGGGCATCTCGGCCGGCAGCACGGCGCGCGTGGACAGCATGCTCGCCTGCATTGCCAAGGTGCGGCGCTTGTCGCACAACCGTGCTGTCGCGGTGATGGTCGGCGGGCCGCTGTTCGTCGCCCACCCCGAACTGGCGGAGCAAGTCGGGGCGGACGGCGTGGCCATCGACGGTCAGCACGCGCCAGCCCTGGCCGAGCGGCTGCTCGGCCGACGCGTCAAGGGGTTCTGAGGCGACGCAACGCGACGTCCCTCCACAGGAGTGACCGGCATGAAAAAGAAGAAGCCGGATGCCCCTCGCAACCTGGGGGAGTTCAAACAGGCTCGCCAGACCTTGTCGGACATCAGTCCGGATGCCATCGCTGCGCTGCTGTGCTCGGCCACTGATGTCACCCTGGTGCTCGACGATGCCGGCACCATCCTCGATGTCGCCTATGGCGACGAGACCTTGGCCGCCGAATTGGGCGACCACTGGATCGGCCACCGCTGGATCGACACCGTGGCCGACGACAGCCACGCCAAGGTCCGGGCACTGTTGATGCCGCCGGCCCCGGGCGCGATGCGCTGGCGCCAGATCAACCAGTCGATCCCCGACGGCGGCATGATGTCGATGAGCTTTGCCAGCCACGCGCTGCCGGCTCTGGGAGACCGCCCGGCACGCTGGTTCGCCTTTGGCCGCGACCAGCGCGTCACCATGGCGCTGCAGCAGCGGCTGGTGGATGCGCAGCTGTCGGTCGAGCGGGACTACGCCCGCTTCCGCCAGGCAGAACTGCGCTACCGCCAGCTGTTCCAGATGGCCGGCGAGGCGGTGCTGGTGGTCGACGCCGGCACTGGCCGCGTGCTGGAGGCCAACCCGGCGGCCGTCACGATGATGGGCACGCCGGCCGAGAAACTGGTGGGGCAACTCTTCCCGCTGGGCCTGACAGCCCGCAGCACCAAACTGGTGGCCGCCCTGATGGCCACGGCGCGGCGCACCGGCCGGGCCGACCCGGTCCATGCCGAACTGGCCGAAGGCCACAGTGCGGTGCAGGTCTCGGCCACGCTGCTGCACCAGGACCAGGTCCACCTGCTGCTGGTGCGGCTGTCGCGCGTCGACAGCCAGCCGGCGCAGGCCCACGGCGCCGAATCGGCGATGCTGTTGCAATTTGCCCAAGGCGCACCCGACGGCCTGGTGGTCACCGACCTGGACGGCCTGGTGATGGCGGCCAACACCGAGTTCATCAACCTCTGCCAGATGGCCGGCGAAGAGCAGATGCGCGGCCAGTCGCTGGAGCGCTGGCTGGGCCGCACCGACGTCGACCTGAGCGTGCTGGTGTCCAACTTGCGCCAGCGTGGTGCGGTCAAGCTGTTCGCCACCACGCTGCGGGGCGAGTTCGGTGCCAGCACCGTGGTGGAGATCTCGGCCGTCACCATCACCCGGTCCGACCCGATGCTGCTGGGCTTCACCGTGCGCGATGTCGGCCGGCGCCTGCAGCCCGAGGCCGCAGCCGGCCAGACCCTGCCGCGCTCGGTGAACCAGCTCACCGAGCTGGTCGGGCGGGTGCCGATGAAGGACATCGTCGGCGAGACGACCGACCTGATCGAGAAGCGCTGCATCGAGGCTGCACTGGAACTCACCCGCGACAACCGCGCCTCTGCGGCGGAAATCCTCGGCTTGTCGCGCCAGAGCCTGTACGTCAAGCTGCGCCGCTACGGGCTGGGCGACCTGGGGCCGGGCGTCGACAAGTAGCCACCCACTGCGGGGCAGGCCGGCACCGCCGGCATCATGTAAATCCCGGTTGACACTTTTGCGTGTCAGGTTGAAGAATGGGTGCATGCCCAGGCCTGCGTTGTCCACCGTCGCTGAGTTGTTCAAACCCATCACCTGGTTCCCACCGATGTGGGCCTTCGGCTGCGGCGTGGTGGCCTCTGGCGCGCCGGTGGCCGACCGCTGGGGTCTGGTGCTGATCGGCGTGCTGCTGGCCGGCCCGCTGGTGTGCGCCACCAGCCAGGCGGTGAACGACTGGTTCGACCGCCATGTCGATGCCATCAACGAACCCAACCGCCCGATCCCGTCGGGCCGCATGCCGGGGCGCTGGGGGCTGTACATCGCGGTGCTGTGGACGCTGGTGTCGTTGGCCGTCGGCCTGTTGCTGGGGCCGGTCGGCTTTGCCGCTGCAGTGGCCGGTTTGCTGCTGGCCTGGGCCTACAGCGCGCCGCCGCTGCGGCTCAAGCGCAACGGCTGGTGGGGCAACGCCGCCTGCGGGCTTTGCTACGAGGGCCTGGCCTGGATCACCGGCGCCGCCGTGATGGCCGCCGGCGGCTGGCCCACCGACAGATCGATGCTGCTGGCCCTGCTCTACAGCGTGGGCGCGCACGGCATCATGACGCTCAACGATTTCAAGTCGATCGAGGGTGACAAGCAGATGGGCATCGGCTCGCTGCCGGTGCGTCTGGGTGTGAACGGCGCAGCGCGCGTGGCCTGCCTGATGATGGCAGCACCGCAGGTGGTGGTGGTGGCGCTGCTGGTCAATTGGGGGGCCACCGGCCATGCAATGGGTGTGGCCGGCCTGCTGGCGGTGCAGTTGGTGCTGATGCTGCGCTTCCTGGCCGCGCCGCGTGAGCGTGCCACCTGGTACAGCGCGCTGGGCATCAACTTCTTCGTCATCGGCATGATGGTCAGCGCCTTCGCGCTGCGCAGCACGGCGGGGCAGGCGGGATGAGCCACGGTGGTGCGGCATTCGGCTGGGTGCAGATCCTCCGGCTGGGCGTGGTGCTGGCTTGCCTGGGCGCGGTGGTGGTCACCACCACGTCCACGCTGAACCGGGTGATGGTGGCCGGGCTGGCGCTGCCGGCGTTGCTGCCCGGCGCGCTGGTGGCCCTGCACTACAGGGTGCAGATGCTGCGCCCGCGGCTGGGCCGCGGCGGCGACGTGACGGCCCGCCGCACGCCCTGGATCGTCGGCGGCCTGGCGGTGCTGGCATCGGGCGGCTTCCTGGCGGCGTTGGCCACGGCGTGGATGGGCAGCAGCCCGGTGGCCGGCATGGTGCTGGCGGTCGCCGCCTTCGTGCTGATCGGCCTGGGCGTGGGCGCCGCCGGCACTTCGCTGCTGGTGCTGCTGGTGCTGCTGGCCAGGAAGTTGGAGGCCGGCCGCCGTGCCGCCGCCGCCATCACCGTGTGGCTGATGCTGATCGCCGGCTTTGCCGTCACCGCCGTCGTCAGCGGCACGCTGCTCGACCCGTACACGCCAGCGCGGCTGCTGCAGGTCTGCGGCGGTGTCTGCGCGTTGGCGCTGGTGCTGTCGTTGCTGTCGTTGCTGGCGGTCTGGGGCATGGAGAACGCACAGGCACCGGCCACGGCGGCCGAACCGGATGCACCCAGGCCCGACTTCCGCGCCGCGCTGGCGCAGGTGTGGGCCGACAGCAATACCCGCCTCTTCGCCATCTTCGTGTTCGTGTTCGAGGGCCTGCTGTTCCTCGTCGCGGCCGCGATTGCCCGGCGCGTGGCCGTGCCGGCATCTGCGTCTGCGTCTGCGTCTGCATCTGCATCTGCATCCGCATCTTCACTTTCAACCACAGCCGAAGCCGCCATCCTGCGGCGCGGCCATCTCACTCCTGCCAACGATTTCGGAGCGGCAACATGACAAGAGACCCCGGTACCGCGGCGCAAGCCGAGACCTTCGATGTGGTGGTGGTGGGCGGCGGCCCGGCCGGCGCCACCGCAGCCGACGACCTGGCATGCCAGGGCCGCAAGGTGCTGCTGCTCGACCGGGCAGGCCGCATCAAGCCCTGCGGCGGAGCGATTCCGCCACGCCTGATCAAGGACTTCGCCATCCCCGATTCACTGCTGGCGGCCCGGGCGCTTTCGGCGCGCATGGTCTCGCCAGCCGACGTGAAGGTCGACATTCCGATCGAGGGCGGCTTTGTCGGCATGGTCGACCGTGAGCACTTCGACGAATGGCTGCGCGAGCGTGCCGCCAGCCATGGTGCACAGCGCCGCAGCGGCCGCTTCGAGCGGCTGGAGCGCGATGCCGACGGCACCGCAGTGATCCTCTACCGCCCGACCGACGGTGACGGCAGCGACACCGAGGGCCCGCTGTGGTCGGTGCGGGCCAAGGCGGTGATCGGTGCCGACGGCGCCCGCTCTGCGGTGGCGCAGCAGTCCATCCCCGGCATCAAGAAGGCGGCCTGCGTCTTCGCCTACCACGAGATCGTGGCCCTGCCCGATCAACTGCCGGCCGGCTACGACCCCACGCGCTGCGACGTGGTCTACCGCGGCAGCCTGTCGCCCGATTTCTACGGCTGGGTGTTCCCGCACGGCAAGACGCTGTCCATCGGCACCGGCAGTGCCGACAAGGGTTTCAGCCTGCGCGGCGCGGTGGCCACGCTGCGCAGTGATGCCGGCCTGGCCAATGCCCGCACCATCCGCCGCGAAGGCGCGCCGCTGCCGATGAAACCGCTGAAGCTGTGGGACAACGGCCGCGACGTGGTGCTGGCCGGCGATGCGGCCGGCGTCATCGCCCCGGCCTCGGGCGAGGGCATCTACTACGCGATGGTCAGCGGCCGCCATGCCGCCACCGCAGTGGGCGCGCTGCTTGCCGGCGCAGCGCCGCGCTGCCTGGGCCAGGCGCGCAAGCTGTTCATGCGCGAGCATGGCACGGTGTTCCTGGTGCTGGGCATCATGCAGCGCTTCTGGTACGGCAGTGACAAGCGGCGCGAGCGCTTCGTGTCCATCTGCAAGGACAAGGACGTGCAGCAGCTCACCTTCGACGCCTACATGAACAAGCGCCTGGTGCGCGCCAAGCCGATGGCCCATGTGCGCATCTTCTTCAAGGACATGGCGCACCTGCTGGGGCTGGCCCGCGTTTGAGCGAGGCAGTCGCCACGCCGTGGCGGCTGCTGGCCGAAAGCCTTGTGGTGGCTCAGCTGCCGTAGTGCCCTTCGAAGCGCAGCCGCAAGTCGCGCTTGAGCAGCTTGCCGCTGGGGTTCTTCGGCAGGCTGTCGACGAAGACCACACCCTTGGGTGTCTTGAAATGCGCCAACTGGCTGGCGCAGTGGGCGATGACCTGGGCTTCGGTCAACTCAGCGCCGGGCTTGCACACCACCACCGCAGTCACCGCCTCGATCCAGCGCGGGTGCGGCAGACCGACCACTGCCACCTCGCTGACGCCGGCCAGCCGGTACAGCGCTTCTTCGACCTCGCGGCTCGCCACGTTCTCGCCGCCGGTCTTGATCATGTCCTTCTTGCGGTCGACCACGCTGATGTAGCCCTCGTCGTCGACCACCGCCAGGTCGCCCGAGTGGAACCAGCCGCCGGCGAAGGCTGCCGCCGTGCGCTCGGGGTCGTGGAAGTAGCCCAGCAGCAACTGCGGGCTGCGGTGCACGATCTCGCCGACGGTGCCAGGCGGCACGTCGTTCATCTGGTCATCGACCACCCGGGTCTCGACGTTGATCGCCGGCTTGCCGGCCGAGCCGGGCTTGCGCAGTTGATCTTCCGGCTTCAACACCGTGGCCAGCGGGGCGATCTCGGTCTGGCCGTAGAAGTTCCAGATGCGCATCTGCGGGATGCGGGCAATCAGCTCCTGCATCACCGCCACCGGCATGATGCTGGCGCCGTAATAGCCCTTGCGCAGGCTGGACAGGTCATGCTGATCGAACAGCGGGCTGCGCAGCACGCCGATCCACACCGTGGGCGGCAGGAAGAACTGGCTGATGCGGTGCCTGGCCACCAGCGGCAGCAGGTTCTCGGGCGTGGGCTTGCTGGTGATGATGCTGGTGCTGCCCAGGTAGACGCTGGGGCCCAGAAAAACGTCGAGCTGGGCGCAGTGGTACAGGGGCAGCGCATGCAGCACCACGTCGCCTTCGGCCATCTCGCCTTCGATGATGCAGCTGACGTACTGGTCGATCACCGCGCCGTGGGTCAGCATCGCGCCCTTGGGCAGGCTCTCGGTGCCGCTGGTGTAGACGATCTGCAGCAGGTGGTGGCTGTTGAAGGTGGGCTCTGGGCAGGGGTAGGCGGCCAGATCAGTGGCGGCGAGGTCGTCGAAGCTCAGGCAACCGGCCGGGCAGGTGCTGGGGTCTTCGCCGGGCAGCCACAGGAAGCGGGTGATCTGGGTGTCGCGCCGGGCGGCGGCCTGGCCCAGCGCGTGCATGCCGCTGTCCACCGCCAGCAACTTCACCCCGGCGTGGCGCAGGATGTAGCCCGCCTCGTCCGCATTGAGCATGAAGTTCACCGGCACCAGCACCGCGCCCAGCCGGGCCAGCGCAAAGCGCAGCGCGGCAAAGCCATGGCTGTTGCGCGACAGCACGCCCACGTGCTCGCCCTGGGCCACGCCCTGGGCATGCAGGCCGGCAGCCAGACGGCTGACCAGTGCGTCGAATTCATGCCAGGTCCAGCGGGTGGGGCCGCAGACGATGCCGGTCTTGTTCGGCAGGCGCCTGGCGGTGCGGTGCAGCAGGTCAGACAGGGTCTGGCGGCGCAAGGCGGGGTGGGCGATGTCGTGTGCCATGCTGGATTCTCCTGAAGCCTTGACGGCTCCGTCACGGCGGGTTTGGCCGGCATGGCTGGTTTGGCCGGCATGGCTGGTACGGCGGCCAGCCATCGGTGCGCCAGGCCGCGCCAGTCTGAACCGATCCCCGCCGGAGCGGATCAGCTCATCCGCCGGAAGATGTGCATCAGGTCCATGCAGCGCTGCGGGGCTGGCAGAAAGGCCTCACCGCGCAACGGCGTGTCGAGAAACTCGGTGTAGCCGGCGGGCAGGTCGCCGGCCGGGGCGTTCAGGTCGAAGAAGCCCATGGTCCAGTCGCTGAACTGGCGCTGCGCGGCGTGGCCGCTGTGCAGCGTGACCATGCCCTGGTGGCGGCGGTCGGTGGCGATGCAGGCCTCGAGCGCCTGCACGGTGCGCTCGTCGCCTTCCAGCGCCTGCATGAAGTTGCCGTCCTTGTAGAGCAGCATGCCGGTGATGCCGGTCTGGGCGTTGCTGAGCCGGCTTTGCGTCAGCAACGTGCGCAGCTCGCGGTCGGAAAACCAGGTGACTGCCGCACTGACATAGACCGTGAAAAACATGCTGCGCCCTTCTCCCGCGCCTGGCCGGATGGGACGGGCCGCAGGTGCCTGAGTATGCGGCCGCGCAACCCGCGTGCCGGGCCTGTTAACCCCTGCGGCGCGCGGCGGCGGCAGGCACCCGCAGCGGCTTGCAGTGGGCCTGCCGCCGATTACAGTCGGTTGCATGCATGAGACGCCGCTCACTGCCCTGGTGCTCAGCGGCGGTGGCGCGCGGGCGGCCTACCAGGTGGGCGTGCTGCGCGCCATCGTCCGGCTGCGGCGTGAGCACACCGGCCACCGCGGCCGCCTGCGCAACCCCTTCGGCGTGATCGTCGGCACCTCGGCCGGCGCCATCAATGCCGCCGCGCTGGCCTGCCAGGCCGATCGCTTCGAGGCTGCGGTGGAGCTGCTGGGGCGGGTGTGGCACCACTTCCGCAGCGAGCAGGTCTACCGCGCCGACGCCATGGCCAGCCTGCGGCCCGAGGCCTCCTGGCGCGGCCTGCTGTCGGTGGGCCGGGCGGTGGTGCGCTGGCGGCGCGAGCAGCCGCGCTCGGCGCTGGACAACGCGCCGCTGGGCCAGCTGCTGCAGCGACTGGTGCCGCTGCAGCGGCTGCCGCTGCTGCTGGCGCAGCGCCAGTTGCACGGGCTGGCTGTCACCGCGTCGCGCTACAGCACCGGCGAGCACGTCACTTTCTACAGCATGGTCAAGCCGGTGGCGCCCTGGCTGCGCCAGCAGCGCATCGCCGTGCCCACGGCGATCACGCTGGAGCACTTGATGGCCTCGTCGGCCATCCCGTTCATCTTTCCGCCCACCCGGTTGGAGGGCGACGGCCAGGCCGGCTGGTACGGTGACGGCTCGATGCGGCAGACCGCACCGCTGTCACCGGCCATCCACCTGGGCGCCGAGCGGCTGCTGATCATCGGCGCCGGCCGGCTGCACGGCCCGCCACCCAAGCCGCCACCCGACGAGGCGCCGCCCACGCTGGCACAGGTGGCCGGCCATGCAATGGCCAGCATCTTCCTGGACGCGCTGGCGGTGGACATCGAGCGCATGCAGCGCATCAACCGCACGCTGGCGCTGCTGCCCGACAGCGCGCGGCACGACACGCCGCTGCGGCCACTCGAGTCGCTGGTGATCGCGCCCAGCGAGCGCATCGACGACATCGCGGCGCAGCACTTCGGCTGCCTGCCCAAGCCGGTGCAGGCGCTGCTGCGCGGCGGCGCGGGCGATGCAGCCGCCGCCGCCCAGGGCGCGCCGCGTGGTGCGGCACTGGCCAGCTACCTGCTGTTCGAGCCGCCCTTCACCCGCGCGCTGCTGGCGCTGGGCGAGGCCGACGCCATGGCCAGGCGCGACGAGGTGGTGCAGTTCTTCGGCTGGGACGTGACCCGCCGGCAGACCGCGCTGGCCCACCCAGACATCGCCTTGCCTTGAGCCCTGGTGGGCCCGTGCGCGCCAGATGTGCGTTGCAGATGTGCGCGGCAGATGTGCACTGCCGCTGGGCGCCGCCCGTGTCGCTGGCATGACAGCCGGGCCGCGCGCCCGCAGTGACGCTCAGCGGTTGCCACCGAACGCACAGCCTGCGCCGCGCCCGCTCCCCGATGCCCCTCATGATCTTGTCCCGCTACCGGCTGGCGCTGGCGCGGCGCAGCCAGCACTGGAGCCCCACCACCCGCGGCCTGCTCTGGACCAGTGCCGCCGGCCTGATCTTCAGCATGCTGAATGCGCTGATGCGGCTGCTCACCCAGCAGATCGACCCGTTCCTGGCGCAGTTCCTGCGGTACTTCTTCGGCCTGCTGGTGATCCTGCCGCTGGTGTGGCGTGGCGGCCTGGCCAACTACATGCCCAAGAACATCGGCAGCCAGTTCAGCCGCGGCCTGGCCCACACCATCGGCCTGTGCCTGTGGTTCACCGCGCTGCCGAAGATCCCGCTGGCCGACATGACCGCCATCGGCTTCACCGGGCCGATCTTCATCATGATCGGCGCCTACCTGGCCTTCAAGGAGCCGATGCACTGGGAGCGCTGGGTGGCGGTGGCGCTGGGCTTTGGCGGCGTGCTGATCGTGGTCGGCCCCAAGCTGTCAGCCAGCGGTGGCTGGTACCACCTGATCATGCTGGCCTCGGCCCCGGTGTTTGCCGTCTCTTTCCTGATGACCAAGGCGATGACGCGCTACGAGACAGCCGGCGTCATCCTGGTGTGGCAGTCGATCACGGTGTCGATCATCACGCTGCCACTGGCGCTGTGGACGTGGGCACCGCTGAGTGGCTGGCAGTGGGTGGGCTTCCTGGTTGCCGGCTTTTTGGGCAGTGCCGGCCATTACTGCCTGACCCGCAGCTTTGCCGCAGCCGACATCTCGGCCACGCAGTCGGCCAAGTTCCTGGATCTGCTCTGGTCGGCGCTGATGGGCTTCCTGCTGTTCTCGGACATCCCCAGCCAGAGCACCATCCTCGGCGGCGTGCTGATCTCCAGCGCCACGCTGTGGCTGGCACGGCGTGAATCGACCAAGGCACGCCAGCGCAATGCGGCCGAAGTGGAAGCCGAGGCTGAGGCCCGCAGCAGCAGCCCATGAGGCCGCCCAATCTGCCGACAATCGCGCCATGAAGACCTACGACATCGAACTGCTGCGGGTGAAGTCCATGCACCAGGGCCACGGCCTGGTCTACATGCGGCTGGACGCCACGGTGCAGCCCCAGGCGCGCCAGCGCGACGACGACGGCACGCAGGAGCCTTCGACCGTGCTCAAGCTGAGCGAAGAGGCTGCGCGGGTGCTGTTCCTGCTGTTGAAGCAGCAGCTGGCCGAGTTCGACAAGAAGAAACCGAAGAGCCGGTTCTGAGGGGCGGCTGGGGGCTGGTTGCTGCCTTGCTGCTTGCTGGTCTGCGCGTCTTGCCCCCAGCGAGGCAGCAGCAGCAGATCCGCCGGCGTGACGATCACCGAGGCAACCCTGACGGCGCCCCAGGCCAACACGCAGGCGGTTGCGCCGCTGACCAGCAAGATGCCCATCGGCGCGCGCAGGGCACGCGCCCGCAACAAACTGGCCGCGCAACGGGCTGTCGAGGCCCGCAGCCAACACCCAACACCCAACACCCAACACCCAAGGCCCAGGAGGTGGTGAGCAGCGCTCGCATGTACTGCTTGCGCCAGTCGTAGGAGAAGCCCAGCAGGCCGGTGTCGGTGTTCCAGGGCCTGGCCACCAGCCGGGCGCCCAACGTGCTGCTGGTTACGCTGGCGCTGGACCGTGCCCGCCGCACCGTCACCGCCATCTTCACCTTCACCGTGCCAGCGGGCAGCCTGCCCCGGCCAGGGCGCTGGCGGCCCTTCAACTCCGCGCCAACGCCTGCTCGATGGCCAGTGCCGAACCGCCCAGCGCGGCCAGCGTGTCGGTGATCAACGCGGTGGGGACGGCCGCCAGGTAGGGCTGGAAGCGGCCCTTGGCCTCGAAGCGCTGGCGGAAGGCCGATCGGAAGAAGCGGTCGGCAAAGCGCGGCACGATGCCGCCGCCGATGTACACACCGCCGCGCGCGCCGATCGTCAGCGCCACATTGCCGGCAAAGCCCCCCAGCAATGCGCAGAACAGGTCCAGCGTCTGGCTGCACAGCGCGTCGGCGCCGGCCTCGCCGGCCTCACCGGCAGCCACGATCTCGGCGGCCGTCAGCGCTGCCGCTGCCTGGCCCTGCACCTCGGCCAGTCCCTGGTGCAGCACCGGCAGGCCGATGCCCGACAGCAGCCGCTCGGCCGACACATGGGCGTGGCTGCGGCGCACGCAGGCCAGCAGTGCGCTCTCCAGGTCGTCGGCCGGCGCCAGCGTGGCATGGCCACCCTCGCCCGGCAGGGGCACCCAGCCGCCGCGGCCGTCGGGCACCACCGCGCCCACCCCCAACCCGGTGCCGGGGCCCACCACCGCCAGCGCGGCGCCGGCCGGGCGGGCCACGCCCGGGTGGCTGCGCACCTGGTCGGCGCCCAGGCCGGGCAGCGACAGGGCCAGCGATTCGAAATCATTGAGCATCAGCAGGCTCTGCAGGCCCAGCGCCGCCTGCACCGCGCTGCGCGAGAAGTCCCAATGGCTGTTGGTGAAGCTGAGGCGGTCGCCGCCCACCGAGGTGGCCACCGCAAACGCTGCATGGCAGGGCGGGCGCGCATCGCCGCCCGGTGCCGCAGCCAGCCAGGCCAGGTAGGCCAGCGCCGCCTCGGCGGGGCCGGCGAAATCTGGCACCGGCAGCTTGCGCACCTGGCTGACCGACGCGCCCGGCGCCGCCACCCAGCCGAAGCGCGCATTGGTGCCGCCGATGTCGGCCACCAGCCGCGGGTAGCCGGCGGCGGCTGCTGCTGCTGTGTCCGATACAGCGGGGTTGTTTGCGGAAAGGGTCTGCACGTTCGGTTCTTCTGGGTGGGCAGGGCCGGCGCCAGTGTGGTCAGCCACGGGCCCACCGGAGCAAACTGCGGGCCCGCCCGCACCGCCCGGAGTGGTCCGTCGAGAGGTAGCGAAACTACACGCACCCGGGCAGAAAATCCATCCCGGCGATCCATCAGACCGGCTGTCGACGACAGGCGGCCACTGCAATGGCCCGGTCGACAGAGGCCCGGATCGGCCAGGAGGACCGCTGTCGAGGCATGTCGTCCAGCTGCACATTGTGCAATCCTCGATCGGGTTCCACGGTCCGGCCGAGGCCCGCCAATCCGGGCATCCCGGCAACTGCTCTGCAGCGCATGGCGACCTGCGATTCACGGCGCCTGATCGCCGACATCGGCGGCACCTCTGCCCGATTTGCGCTGGAGACGGCGCAGCGCCGATTCAGCGCGCCGGCCTCGCTGTGCTGCGCCGACCATGCCGACTTCCATGCCGCCGTGCGCGCCTACCTCGACGCGCTGCCGCCGGGCACGGTGGCGGAGCATGCGGCGGTGGCCATCGCCAACCCGGTTGAAGGCGACCGGGTGCGCATGACCAACTGCCACTGGGAGTTCTCGATCGAGGAGATGCGCCAGCGCCTGAAGCTCGACACCTTGCCTGTGGTCAACGACTTCACCGCGCTGGCGATGTCGTTGCCGCGGCTGGACAGCCAGGGCACGCGCCAGGTGGGTAACGGCCAGCCGGTCGCCCGCAGCGTCATCGGCCTGCTGGGCTCGGGATCGGGGCTCGGTGTCTCGGGGCTGATTCCGGCCGGCGATGGCTGGGTGTCGCTGGGCAGCGAAGGCGGCCACGCCAGCGTGGCGCCGCGCGACGAGCGCGAGATCGTGGTGCTGCGCCATGCCTGGCAGCAGTTCGACCATGTGTCGTTCGAGCGGCTGCTCTCCGGCCCCGGCCTGGCGCTGATGTACCGCGCGCTGGCTGCCCATGCCGGCGTGCCGGCCGAGAACCTGGCCGCCCCCGAGATCACCCGCCGCGCGCTGGCCGGCACCTGCCCTGTGTGCCTCGACACCATCGAAGTGTTCTGCGCCATGCTGGGCACGGCAGCAGCCAACCTGGCGGTCACGCTGGGCGCTTTCGGCGGCATCTACATCGGCGGCGGCATCGTGCCGCGGCTGGGCGCCTACTTCGACCGCTTGCCGTTCCGCCAGCGCTTCGAGCACAAGGGCCGCTTCAGCCGCTGTGTGGCGGCCATTCCCACCTATGTGATCACCGCCGAGCATGCCACCTCCGTCGGCGCGTCGGCCATCCTCGATTCGCAGCCCAAGGCGATGCAGGCGACACCGGGCTCGACCATCCTGGGGCAGATCCGGACCGGCACCCTGCCCATCACCCATGTGCAGGTGACCGACGACGATTCGTCGGTGGAGCTGGGCAGCAAGGTGCTGGGCAACACCGCCAGCGCCATCCTGCAGATGCGCAGCCAGCTCAACAGCGACATGATCGACCGCACCATCGACCTGCTGGTGCAGGCCAACCGGGTGGAGTTCTGCACCGCGGGCCAGTACGGCGGGGTGGCGGTGGACGCGCAGTTCAAGTTCCTGCGCTTCGGCATCCCCAGCGTGGCCTTCACCGACACCCGGCTGCAGACGCTGGCCGCCAGCGTGCTGAAGCCCGGCGACGTGGCGGTGGTCATCAGCAGCGGCGGCCGCCTGCCCGAACTGCTGGAGGTGGCCGACCTGGCGCGCGCCCGCGGCGCAGCGGTGGTGGCCATCACCGCCAGCCAGAGCCCGCTGGCGCGCAGGGCCGACACCGTGCTGGCGGTCGACCATGTGGAAGACGCCAGCACCCATGTGCCGATGGTCAGCCGCATCCTGCAACTGCTGGTGATCGACATCCTCACGGTGGGCGTGGCGATGCGCCGGCCGGTGCCGGCTGCGGTGGACGCCAGCGTGCAGGCGCTGCAAGGCGCCGACGCGCGCGTGCCGCGCAGCGAACCGCCATCGCCGGGCAGTGACGCGGCCGCCTCGCTGTCGCGCATGACGCTGCACAGCCGCTGAAGCCGGCTCGGCGCACGGCGCCGTGGCGCGCCAACGCGCCTCAATGCGCCGCGGCGGCCTTCAGGGCGTCGAGCTTGCCGGCATAGCGGGCCTGCTCGCCGGCGCTGGCACTGGCGCCCATGGCACGGCGCAGTGCCTGCTCGGCCAGGGCGTCGTCGCCCTGGGCCAGATGCACCCGTGCCAGGCCGAGCCAGGCCTCGTGTGCGTCGGGCTGGCGCCGCAGTTCGCGCTGGAACGACGCCTGCGCCTGCGCCAGCTGGCCGGCGGCCAGCGCCGCCTGGCCCAGCCGCAGGAAGTGGAACGGCGGTTGCGGCTCCAGCGCCAGGCGGCGCGCGTCCCAGGCCCCGGCTTCCGCATCGCGGCCCTGGGCGCGGCGCACCTGGCCCAGGTTGGCCATCGCCGCCACCTGGCGGTCGTCCAGCGCCAGCACCCGCTCATAGGCAGCAGCCGCCTGCGCCAGGTGGCCGGCGCGCTGGTACACCACGCCCAGCGTGTTGTAGGCGCCGACCGAGCCCGGGTCGTGCCGCAACGCCTCGCGCACCCAGGCATAGGCGGGGGCCGGCGCATGCGCCAGCAGCGATTCCACCGCGCGGTTGTTCATGAACATCGCCAGCACCTGGGCCTGGCTGATCGGCTCGACCGGCAGGCCGCGCGCAGTCTCCTGCGGCAGAAAGTCGATCACCAGGTGGTGCAGCACCACATCGGCGCTGGCGCTGCGCCAGTTCTGCGGCGGCGGCCGCTCGCCCAGCACCAGGTTGACATGGCCGGTGCGCAGCGTCAGGTCGCCCTCGCGGCGGAACAGGTCGTCGCTGCGCACGCTGCGAAAGCCGACCTCCAGGCCCAGCGCACGCGCCAGCGCGGTGGTCATCACAACCAGCGACAGGCAGTTGCCGCTGCGCGCCTCGAAGGCCTGGGCGGCGTTGCGGGTGAAGCTGGCGTCGTAGTCCAGCCGCAGGCCGCCGGCCTTGTACAGCGATTCACCCAGCGCCAGCGGCAGGTCGGACGCGCGGCCGACCTGCCGCCGCAGCCCGTCCACATGGGCCTGCATCGCCGGGCTGAGGGTGAACACCGCATCGGCATCCGCCGGGCGCGGCGGGTGGCCGAACAGGGCGTCGTGCAGCAGCGCATCGGGTGCGGCTGGCGCCAGGCTGGCGCAGCCGCCGAGCGCCATGGTCAGCACCATGGACAGCGACGCGCACAGCAGCGCCAGCAGTCGGCGGATCGAAGGCGAGGCAGTCATGGAGCAGGTAGGCAGCAAGAGTGCGGTCAGCTTACGCCGCTGGTGGCCGTGCCGCCAGCGGTGGCGGCCAGCAGCTGCAGCAGGGCTGGCGGCAATCCATGGCATCGTTCGCCTCGTATGCCCCACTTTCCCCGCACCCTCAAGCACATCACCCTCTGGCTGCTGCTGGGCACCGGCGTGTTCCTGGCGGTGCAGGCCTGGCAGGCGGAGCAGCAGAAGAGCCGGTTCAGCAGCCAGGGCGGCGTGATCGAGCTGCGCCGCGCCGCAGACGGCCACTTCCACTGGCCCGGCCAGGTGAACGGCGTGGCGGTGGAGTTCCTGGTCGACACCGGCGCCACCCGCACCGCGCTGCCCGAGGCCCTGGCGCGCGCCGCCGGCCTGCTGGTCGAGGGCCGGGTGCAGGCGGCCACCGCCGGCGGCATGGTGACGGGCTGGGTCGGCCGCGGCCACCTGCAACTGCAGGGCGGCATCAGCGTCGAGCGCCTGCCGATCACCGTGCTGCCGGCACTGGGCGCACCGTTGCTGGGCATGGACGTGCTGGGCCGCCTGCCGTTCAGCCAGGCCGACGGCGTGCTGCGGCTGCAGGCACCGTGACCGGCAGCCGGCCAGCGCAACGCCCGGATGTGACTTCGCCCGGCGCGACGGCTACCATGGTCTGCGACCGCCACAACGACGGACCGACACACCACCACACCCCGGGAGATGCCATGACCGACCCCACCGCCGCCTTCGCCAAGATGGTGCCGGGCTTCGACTTCCTGCAGGGCCTGGTGAAGAACGCCGGTGCGGCAATGCCCGGCGTGGGCCAGTGGATCGCCCCGACGCTGGACCCGGACGAGCTGGAAAAGCGCATCAACGACTTGCGCACGGTGCAGTTCTGGCTGGAGCAGAACGTGCGCATGCTGGGCGCCACCGTCCAGGCGCTGGAGGTGCAGCGCATGACGCTGAGCACGCTCAAGACGATGAACGTCTCCTTCAGCGACCTGACCGAGTCGCTGAAGATCCGCCTGCCGGCGCAGGCGCCTGAGCCGCTGGCCGCGGCGCCCGCCCCGGCCCCCACCATGCCGCCACCGGCCACGGCCGCCGCCGCCACGCCCGAGGTGCCGCCCGGCGTGATCGACCCGATGCAATGGTGGGGCGCGCTGACCCAGCAGTTCACCCAGCTGGCGGCCAATGCCATGCAGGACGGCGCCGCAGCACACCAGCTGGGCGAGCGCGCTGCCGCGCCGGCAGCGGACCCGGTCGCAGCCAAGGCGGCCCCGGCGGCCAAGCGCCGCGCCACCAAGCCGCGTTGAGCCGCCACGCCATGCAAGCCTTCATCGTCGGCCACGCCACCCACCCGGACGGCCACATGGCGCTGGCGCTGGCCGCCGCGCAGGTGGAGGCGCGCCGCGCTGCGCGCCAGCCCGCCTTCCTGCCGACGCTGGGCCTGGTCTACCTGACCGACGCGCTGGCGCCGCAGGCCGCTGCCCTGCTGGCCGAGCTGCAGCAGCGCTGGCCGGGCGTGCACTGGGCCGGCACGGTCGGCGTCGGCGTGCTGGCCGGCGGCGTGGAATACATCGACGAGCCGGCCCTGGTGCTGATGCTGTGCGACCTGCCGCCGGCCAGCTTCAGGCTGTTCAGCGGCCGCAAGCCGATCCCTGCCGGCTGGGCCGACAGCGCGCTGGTGCATGCCGACCCGGCCACGCACGACCTGGACGACCTGCTGCTGGAAATGGCCGGCCGCACCGGCAGCGGCTACCTGTTCGGCGGGCTCGCCGCGTCACGCTCCCACCGGCTGCACATTGCCGACGGCGTGTACGAGGGCGGCCTGTCGGGCGTGGCCTTTCTGGCCCATGACCCGGCCGACCCGGTGCCCGCGCCGCGCCTGGTCTCGCGCGTCACCCAGGGCTGCCAGCCGCTGGGGCCGACGCGCCACGTCACCGCAGCCGACGGCAACCTGGCGCTCACGCTCGACGGCCAGCCGGCGCTGGCGCTGCTGCTCGACGAACTGCAGGTGAGCCTGCGGCAGCCGCAGCAGGCGATGGCGGCGCTGCGCAGCACCCTGGTGGGGCTGACCGACGGCGGCGACGCGGCGCTGAACCGTGGCGGCCAGTTCGGCAGCGACACCCGGGTGCGCCACCTGATCGGCATCGACCCGGCGCGCCAGGGCATCGCGGTGGCCGAGCACCTGGAACTGGGCCAGCAGTTCGCCTTCTGCCGGCGCGACGTGGGCGCCGCACGGCGTGACCTGGTGCGCATCTGCGCCGAGATCCGCGAGGAGATCGAATCGGCCGCCGACCTGCCGCCGCCGGCAGGCAGCACGCCCGCCGCGCCGCAGCCGGCACCGCGCATCGTCGGCGCGGTGTATGTGTCTTGCTCGGGCCGCGGCGGGCCGCACTTCGGGGCGCCGCATGCCGAGGCGCAGATCGTGCAGCACGCGCTGGGCGACGTGCCGCTGGTGGGCTTCTTCGCCGCCGGCGAGATCGCCCGCCACCACCTGTACGGCTACACCGGCGTGCTGACGGTGTTCAGCTCGGCAGGCTGAGGTTCGACCGCCGGCGCCCGGCGCCGCCAACCAGCGTGCCGCCTGGGCCTGCAGGTCGGCCAGGCCGTGGCGCCGCACCTGAGACTCGGCCTCGAAACCGGCGCCGGCCTCGCCTTCGAGCAGACGGGCGCTCACGCCGGCCAGCCGGCCGGCACGGTGGCCGGCAAGGGCTGGGGCGGGCAAGGAGCGGGCAAGCAGCAGGCCTGGCGCGATTCCATCGCCTGGCGCTGCAAGCCCTTTGCCCGCAGCGGCCGAGTGCGCCCCGGCAAAGTCTTTACAGTGCCCCCATGCCCGCACCATCACCAGAAAGTCCGCCAGGAAGCTCATCCGGAACCTCGTCAGGAACCCCGCCATGAACGCGCCCACACCCGCCGCCGCCTTGGCCGACGCCGCAGCGCCCAGCCGCGCCGCCCGCCAGGCCCAGGTGCTGGCCGCGCTGCGGCCCCTGCTGCCGGCCCACGCCCTGCTGTACCGGCAGGAAGACACCGTGCCCTATGAGTGCGACGGCCTCACCGCCTACCGCCAGCTGCCGCTGCTGGTCGCGCTGCCCGAGACCGAAGGCCAGGTGGCCGCAGTGCTGAAGGCCTGCCACGCACTGGCGGTGCCGGTGGTGGCGCGCGGCGCGGGCACCGGCCTGAGCGGCGGCGCCATGCCGCATGCGCTGGGCGTGACGCTGAGCCTGGCCAAGTTCAACAAGATCCTGAAGATCGACGCGCTGGCCCGCACTGCCACCGTGCAGTGCGGCGTGCGCAACCTGGCCATCAGCGAAGCCGCCGCGCCGCTGGGCCTGTACTACGCGCCCGACCCCAGCAGCCAGATCGCCTGCACCATCGGCGGCAACGTGGCCGAGAACTCCGGCGGCGTGCACTGCCTGAAGTACGGCCTGACGCTGCACAACCTGCTGCAGGTGCGCGGCTTCACGGTGGACGGCGAGGCCGTCATCTTCGGCGGCACCGCGCTGGACGCCCCGGGGCTCGACCTGCTGAGCGTGGTGGTCGGCAGCGAAGGCATGCTGGCCGTGACCACCGAAGTGACCGTCAAGCTCACCCCCAAGCCGCAGCTGGCGCGCTGCATCATGGCCAGCTTTGACGACATCCGCCAGGCCGGTGACGCGGTGGCGGCCATCATCGCTGCCGGCATCATCCCGGCCGGGCTGGAGATGATGGACAAGCCGATGACGGCGGCGGTGGAAGACTTCGTGCATGCCGGCTACGACCTGGACGCCGCCGCCATCCTGCTGTGCGAAAGCGACGGCACGCCCGAAGAGGTGGCCGAGGAGATCGCGCGCATGCTGGCGGTGCTGCAGCGCTGCGGCGCCAGCAAGCTGACGGTGAGCGAGAACGAGGCGCAGCGGCTGAAGTTCTGGAGCGGGCGCAAGAACGCCTTCCCGGCCAGCGGGCGCATCAGCCCCGACTACATGTGCATGGACTCGACCATCCCGCGCAAGCGTATCGCCGACATCCTGATCGCCATCGCAGCGATGGAGAAGAAGTACGGCCTGCGCTGCTGCAACGTGTTCCATGCCGGTGACGGCAACCTGCACCCGCTGATCCTGTACGACGCCAACGACCCCGACCAGCTGCACCGTTGCGAGCTGTTCGGCGCCGACATCCTGGAGAC
>JBBRVT010000027.1:0-19699 GCA_038246615.1 Burkholderiales bacterium | reverse complement strand
GACAGCGCGTCGCAACCGCAGGCCAGCATCCGGCCAGCCCTGTCCGACGAGGACAAGTCGACCGCCCGCGCGGAGTCAGCACGGCTGCGCGGCGGGCCGCTGCCGGCACCACCAGCCACACTGATCGAAGGCCCGGTGTATGCGGTCGTCGGCCCGGCCAGCCGCCAACGCGAAGTGGCCGCCGGCAGCCTGGCGCAGATGCAGGCCACCGCCGGCCGCCTGGGCGGCTCGGCACCCGAGCATGGTGAGCTGTTGCAGAGCCAGGGCCTGTGGCGTGCCGCCTGGTGGCCATTTCCAAGCCTGGTGGACGCCGAACGCGCCCGCGTGCTGCTGGCCGGCCGCGGCATCAAGGCCGAGGTCGTCGAGTTCTGAGAGCACTGAGAGCACTGAGAGCCTGAGAGCGCCCCCAGACCTGCCGCTTCGCGTCAGGCCCCCCGAGGGGGATGAGGAAACTTGGGAGCGGCCCGGCGTTTCCTCATGAGTCTTTCGTTCATGACCGCTCATCACGCCAAAGTGCCCCCGCTCGTCGTTGCAAATGCTCGCCATAGCCCGGGCTATGGCTGCGCTTTGCGCCTAGATCGGGCGCCCTTTGACGCGCTGTTCTGGCACGCCCGAAAAACTCTCAGGCTCTGAGTCTTGTTTGAGGAGGTACCTGGCCCAGGCAAGCCAACCCAAAACCTGCAAACGTCCCCACGCAACCCGGCACCGACCCCGCAGTCGGTCACGTTCCCGAAATCACCGGTCACGTTCGTTGCGATGCGCACGCGCGCCTTGCGGTCTGTGCGCAGCGCCAGGCATCGCAGGCGGTGGAAGGGGACGTTCAGCATGGCCGATCGACTCGAAGATCACGCGGAAGACCACACCGGACACCGGGCAGCGCAGGAGCCCGAAGCCGAGTTGGGGTCTGTCGCCCTCCAGCCTGGTCTCCGTTTCAGGCAACAGCCTCAGCGCGCGGGTCAGGTGGTAGTGCCCCGCGCCACATTGAAGCGTCAGCAGACTTTCTGCAGCCCAGCGTTCAACGACGCAGTACTTGTGCATGGCGAACTCCATCACGAACCAGTGGGACGCTAGCGGTCCCGCCCCGCCTGGTCCGTGCGCTGGCGCACGCAGCAAACCAGCCTGTAAGGTCGGCTGCGGTGTCTGTGAGCAAGGCGGAAGAGCAAGGCCTCAACGGCGGAAGGCGTGAAAGTATGTTCCAATTGGATTCCAAATGGAATCCAGGTGGATGGCATGGCAAGCAGCAAACTGACGGATGCGCGGCAGCGGGCCGGCGAGACGGAAAAGATGACCGTGAATGTCGGCGTAGTCGACCTCGGACACGTCGACCTGCTGGTGCAGGAGGGCTTCTATTCGAACCGGTCCGACCTGGTCAGGACGGCGGTTCGCAATCAGCTCGCCCTGCATGCTGATTCAGTCAAACAGGCCGTGGCGCGCCGCACCCTGGTGGTCGGGCTGCAGCACTACAGCCGTGCCGATCTCGAACGCGCGGTGGCAGCCGGGCAGCGGCTGCAGGTGCAAGTGGTCGGCCTGGCGCGCATCGCAGACGACGTGACCCCGGAACTGGCGCGCGCGGCGATCGAGTCCGTGACCGTCCTGGGCGCTTTCCAGGCCAGTGCCGCCGTGCGACGGGCCTTGTCCGACCGCATCCATTGATTCCTTCCCCAGCCACCCATCAGGAAAGCACCCCATGAAAACGACCTTCAATCGGCCAGCGCCGTCGTTCGACGCCCAGGCCATCCACGAAACGATCCGCAGCGCACTGGCCAGTGCGGGGCTCGACACGACGGCGGGCCCGATGCTCGGCGTGACCGACACGATCCGGCGTGCCCTGGCTGCGGCGGGCATGCCGACGGTGGGGGGTGGGGGTGGGGGTGGCGGTGGCGCGCGCGCCGACACCGTCGATGTCATGGCACGCGTCGTCGACGTTCGGCAGGACGGACGCGTTCAACCGGCCCGCCGGCTACCGCTGGATGCGCCGCCTGCGCCGCCTGCGCCGCCTGCGTCGAATGCGTCGAATGCGCCGAATGCGCCTGCAGGCAGCTTCGACGCCTTCGAGCACGCCAACCGAGCCGGCACCCGCCTCTACAAGCTCTATGTGCCAGCGCAGGTCGGCGCGTCGCCGCCACTGGTCGTGATGCTGCATGGCTGTACCCAGTCAGCGGACGACTTCGCTGCGGGCACGCGGATGAACCGCCTGGCCGACGAACACGGCTTCCTGGTCGTCTACCCCGAGCAGGCGACTGGTGCGAATCCATCGCGATGCTGGAACTGGTTCAGGGCACAAGACCAGGTGCGCGACGCCGGCGAGCCTTCGCTGATTGCCGGAATCGTGCGCGACGTGGCCGCGCGCCACCGCGTCGACATGCGCCGCATCTTCGTGGCGGGGCTGTCGGCCGGCGCGGCGATGGCAGTGATCCTGGGCGAGACCTATCCAGAACTGTTCGCCGGCGTCGGTGCGCACTCGGGGTTGCCGTACCGCAGCGCACACGACATCCCCTCTGCAATGGCTGCGATGAAAGGCGGCCGCAGCGGGATGGCGGGGTTGGGCACGGCGCCGGGGCGGGGCGACGCACCGCAGCACCAGATCGCGCAGGCCGTGCCGACCATCGTCTTCCATGGCGACCGCGACCACACTGTCCAGCTGTGCAACGGCATCGGCATCGCGACGCAGGCCGGCGCTGCACATGCGGCGGCCGAGGCAGCCACGGCCATGCACGTCAGAACGGACAGCGGAAAGCGGCCAGGCGGTCGAAGCTACAGCCGCGCGGTGCACTCGGACGCAGCCGGGCGCACCCGCGTGGAGGCATGGACCGTGCACGGCGCGGGCCATGCCTGGGCAGGCGGCAGCGCCAGCGGCTCATACACCGATGCGAACGGGCCGGATGCCTCGGCCGAGATGCTGCGCTTCTTCCTGGCCCTGCCATGCGCTGGCTCTGCCTGAGAGCCTGTGCGCAGTCAGGCCTTCGACCGGCAGGTCGCGGGGACTGCAGCTGCAACTCCGCGCCAGGCCGGTGTTGCGGCGATCCAGTCCCGGCGCATCGCTCTACCACCCGCCTGACAGCCGCCTGCCAGGCGCCTGACATTCGCCTGACAGCCGTCTACCAGGTGGCACCGTAATAGCCGTTGACCCTGTCGCTGTACTCGGTCGTGTAGGCCGGTGCGTCCGAATCCTGGTACCGCGGCGCCTTCTCGAGCTTCGACTTGTCGATGGGCACCACATAGCCCTCCTTGGCAATGTCGTACTTGAGCATGCTCCAGGGCAAGGGATAGCGGTCGGTCCCCATGCCCAGGAACCCGCCGAACTCGAGAACGGCGTAGCGAACCTGACCGGTGCGCTTGTCGATCATGAGATCGTCGATCGACCCGAGCTTGTCGCCGGCGACGTTGTAGACGTTGGTTCCTTCGACCTTGTCGGAGGAGATGATGTCGCCTTTGGCGATGGTGGCGGCTGATTCCATGGATTGACTTTCTTGAATGACTGCAGAGGGGATCGTCGGCATTGCCCCCATGCGGCGCGTGTACGCCGACAGCGGGCAGCCGACCACCGCGACCAACGCTGGCAGACGACCAGCCAGTTTGGAGCTACGCCGCGCACACCACAGGTTTGCGCCGCCGCGACCCGTTCGTCAGTTCGCGATTCAATGTAGCCCTGGAGCCGACTTCACTCTGTGCGCCGGCGCACGCGCATATCGAGATGCGTCCGCCATCACCACGGCCACCGCCGCCACCGCCGCCATCTCTAGCAATCGCACGCGTGGGCATCGGCCTACAGCGAAACGCGCCCGGCTCCGATGGCCGCCGGGTGGCGCATTGGCCATGATCGTGCACCACGCGGACAGGCCGCGACCGGAACGCGGCTGGAATGTGTCATGAACGAGCGCAGGTCTTGCAGAGCCCGGCCCCCGCCGAAGAGCACATGGTGAACCCGCCGCCGACCCCACCTCACAGCCCGGGCCGCGCCGTCAGCGCCGTCAGCGCCGTCAGCGCCGTCAGCGCCGTCAGCGCCGTCAGCCCCGTCAGCCCCGTCAGCCCCGCCAGCCCCGCCATCCCCGACGGCGCGGGCGGCAATCCACGCGCACCGGCCTCCGCCGCGCAGGTCACGGCGGTGCTGTTGACCGTGGCTGCGCTCTACTTCGGGCGCGACATTTTCGTGCCCTTCGCACTGGCCGTGCTGCTCGGCTTCTTGCTCGACCCGCTGGTCACCCGGCTGCGCCGCATCGGCTTGCCGCGCGCCTTGGCGGTGGGGGTGGTGATGGTTTCCACCGTGGCAGTGCTGGGCGCCACTGCGCTGTTTGTCGCCGGCCAGGTTATGCAGCTCAGCAAGGACCTGCCCACCTACCAGAACACCATGCAGCAAAAGCTGCGCGGCCTGCGCAGCCTGACCCGCGGCCACAGCGTGATGGATGACGCCACACGCCTGATCGACGCGGTCGGCGGCGAACTCGACGCCGCCAAACGCGACCTGGAGAACAGCGGCCGCGCCCGGCCTGGGCCGGCGCCGATGCGGGTGCAGCTGGAACCGACGCCGCGCACCGCGCTGCAGACCTTGGGCGACTGGCTCGCGCCGGCGATGGCGCCGGTGGCCACTGCCGGCATCGTGCTGGTGTTCCTGATCTTCATCCTGTTCGAACGCAACGACATGCGTGACCGACTGCTGCGCCTGGTGGGCGGTAACCTGCACCACACCACCGACGCCCTGGGCGAGGCCGGCGAACGCGTCAGCCGCTACCTGGGCATGCAGCTGCTGGTCAACCTCAGCTACGGCGTGCCGATGGCACTGGGCCTGTGGCTGATCGGCGTGCCCGGCGCCGTGCTGTGGGGCCTGGTGGCCGCGTTGCTGCGCTTCGTGCCCTACCTGGGGCCGGTCATCGCTGCGGCCTTTCCGCTGGCGCTGGCACTGGCGGTGGACCCGGGCTGGCAGATGCTGGGCTGGACGCTGGCCCTGGTGCTGACGCTGGAGCTGGTCAGCAACAACCTGGTCGAGCCCTGGCTGTACGGCGCCAGCACCGGGCTGTCGGCGGTGTCCATCATCGTCTCGGCGGTGGTGTGGACGGCCCTGTGGGGCCCCGTCGGCCTGATCCTGGCCACCCCGCTGACGGTGTGCCTGGCGGTGCTGGGGCGCCACCTGCCACCGCTGCGCTGGCTCGACGTGCTGCTGGGCAATGCCCCGGTCTTCGACCCGCCCACCCGGCTGTACCAGCGCCTGCTGGCCGGTGACGTGGCCGAGGCGGTGGAGCTGGCCAACGAGGCCGTGCAGCAAGGCAGCGTGCAGGCCTTCTACAGCGACACCGCCGTGCCGGCGCTGCACCAGGCGGTGCAGGACCATGGCGGCGTGGCCCGGGTGGAGCACCGCCACCGCGTGACCAGCGGCATGGCGCAGGTGATCGCCGACCTGCGCGAAGAGCACCCACCCGAACACCCACCCGCCGGCACCAGCCCTGGCGCTGATGCCGCGCGGGACGCGCGGGCCGCCCCGCCGCGCCTGCTGTGCATCGGCGCGCAATGGGAGCTCGACACCCTGGCCGCCGACATGCTGGGCCACGCACTGGCGCTGGACGGCATCGCCAGCCGCGTGCTGCCGGCCACCGCCGTCAGCGCCGACCAGATCCAGTCGCTGGACCTGGCCGGCGTGCAGCTGCTGTGCCTGTCGATCTTCAGCGCCACGCCGCAGGCGCAGGTGCGCTACATCAGCCGCCGGTTGAAGCGGCGCGCGCCGGCGCTGCGCATCGTCGCCGCACTGTGGCACCACGGCGCCGTGACCGAGGCGCCGCCCGAAGCTGCCGCGCTGGGGGTGGATGCCGTGGCCTGCAGTCTGGCCGAGGCCAGCGCCCGGTTGACCGCGCTGCTGGACGGGCTGCAAGCGGCGCTTCCGGCCAACGGCGCCAACGGCGCCAACGGCGCCACGGCGGGCGGCGCGCTGCTGCCGGCAGACGGTTCCGAAGCCGATCCCTTTGAGGCCGAGCGCCTGCGCGCCCTGGCCGACAGCGGCGCCCTCGACCCGGCGCTGCGTGCCCCGCTGGACCACGCCGCCCAACGCACGGCCGAAGTCTTCGGCACCGCGCTGGCCATGGTCTCGCTGGTCAGCGACAGCTGCCAGGTCTGGCAGGGCGCGGCCGGGCTGGACCCACACCTCGACGCCGCCGCGCGCAGCACGCCGCGCGACCTGGCGCTGGGAGGCCAGTTGGCGGTGTCGGGCCAGAGGCTGGTGGTGGACGACATGGCGCGCGACCCGCGTTTCAGCAGCCACCCGCTGGTAGGGGATGGCGGCCTGCGCTTCTACGCCAGCGCGCCGCTGCGCACGGCCGGTGGCCAGGTGATCGGCGCCTTGTGCGTCGTCGATCACCAGCCGCGCAGCCTGGGCCCGGCCGAGCAGCAGTTGCTGGAGGCCATGGCCGACGACGTGATGGCGCTGATCAACAGCCACCGCGCCGAAAGGCAGGCCGCCGCTGCCGATGCGCTGCATTCCGACGCGGCCACCTGGCAGCCTGGACTGCCACGCCCGGACGTCAGGGCCTGACCTGCCACCGTGACCCAGCCATCCGGCCTCGCCACCGTGGCCCCGCCACCGTACCGCCGACACCATGCCGCCCACCCTTGCGGGACAGCACGCCGCCACCGCAGCGGCCACGATGCCGTGGGTGCCGGGCAGCACCAGGGTGGGCACGGGCGGCAACTGACGCGAAGCGGCAGATCTGGGGCGCTCACAAGGCCAGCGCCGGTCCCACGGTAGCCGCCGGCTGCCTGAGGGCGGGCGCCGCAGGCGCAGGGGCCGGGTATCCCGCCCGCTTGTGGGCCGGCTCTGACAACGCACCGGCCGATGCGCCGTCGTCCTACAGCAGAAAAGGCAGCACGCCGATGCGCCGCTGCGGGCGGCATTTCTACAGTCGATGCAAGCCGGTCGCCGCGCCATGCCGCCGCGTCGATGTCGCGCCCCGAAGGACACGCCATGCTCAAGTGGGCACTCATCTTCGCCGTGATCGCTGCGGTCGCCGGCCTGCTGGGCTTCAGTGGCGTGGCGGCCGGCGCCGCCGGCATCGCCAAGGTCCTGTTCGTGGTCTTCCTGGTCGGCTTCCTGGTGCTGATCGTGCTGACGGTGCTCGGCGTGGGCGCGCTGCGGCGCTGACCTGCTCCGGCGGCTGCAACAACCTCTGCACCCACTCCTGCACCAATCCCTGCACCAACCCTTGCACCAGTTGCTGCACCCACTCCTGCGTCCGCCCGCAGCCTTCCGCCGCGCGATCAGCTGCCAAGGATCCTCGATGAACGACAACGCCAGCCGCAAGGACCACATAGTGGCCCTCGACCAGTCTGCGCCCGGCAACAACGGCCCCACCACGCGCCGCATCCTGGAGTCGATTTTCAACGACGAGGAAGAACAGGGCGAACTGAACGACATGCTCGTGGCGTGGTGCCAGCCACCACGGCCACGCCGAGTCGATGGACGCTGACCGGCCCACCTTGCTGCCCGACGCCGGCCGCACCCAGCCGGCAGCGGGGAAAGCCCAGCCTGCAGTGGATTCGACGCAGACTGCGCCAGCAGGCCCTGCGCCGGCCCGGCGCCGCCGCTGGCCCTGGGCGCTGGCTGCGGGCATGGCAGCGTTGGTCGGCGTTGTGGCCGTCTGCGAGTCACAAGGCTGGCCCTTCCTGGCGCAACCGGCGCAGCGCTGGCTGGCCGAAAAGCTGGGGCGGCCGGTGCAACTGGCAGGCGCTGACGGCCAGGGCTTCCAGCTGCACCTGCGGGGGCCGATCCGCTTGTCGGTGGACACCATGCGCATCGACAACCCCGCCTGGTCCACCATGGGGCCAATGCTCGCTGCCCAGGGCCTGCAACTGAGCCTGCGCTGGCAAGACGCGCTGGCCTGGCGCCCGGGGCGCAGCCTGGCGCTGCAGACGCTGTCGGCCGACCGCGTGGACCTGCAGCTGCAACGCCTTGCCGATGGCCGTGCCAGCTGGATGCTGGGCCCGCCCGACGCTGCTCCGGCGCCACAGGCGGCGCGTCAGTTGGCCGATCTGCTGACGGTGCAGCGCGTGGCCGTGGCGGCGGGCCAGGTGCAGCTGCAGGACGCCCAACTGGCACTGCAGCTGGACGGCCACTTCAGCCAAGGCCCGGCCGCCGCTTCGGCCACCGGGCCCAGTGGCCCGCAGCAGCCCGGCGCCGAACAGCAGCAGACCGCAGGCGCTGGAAAGCAGCAGCCCGCAGGCAGTCTGCGCGCCGAGGCCACCGGCAGCTACCTCGGCAAGCCGCTGCGCGCCAGCCTGCACACCGGGTCGCCCAGCGGCTGGCTGTCCGATGCGCAAGCGCTCGACACCCCCCTGCCCTTCACGCTGTCGGTACACGCCGGGCAGGCCAGCCTGGGCTTTAGCGGCGAAGTGCAACACCTGTTCCAGGCTGCCGAGATCGTCGGCCGCTACCGCCTCAGCGGGCCGTCGCTGGCGGCGGTGGGCGCGCCGCTGGGCATCACGCTGCCTCAGACCCGCCGTTTCGACATGGGCGGGCGTCTGGTGCATGACGGCAACCGCTGGTACACGGTGGTCGACCAGGCCACCGTGGGCAGCAGCCGCCTTGGCGGCGCCTTTGTTTATGAGCGCAAGCCAGGCCAGTTGCCGATGCTGTCGGGCCAGCTCACCGGGCCGGCCCTGTTGCTGCAGGACCTGGGGCCGGCAGTGGGCGGTGCCACTGAAACCAAGGCCAAGCAGGTGCGCGCCAATGGCCGCGTGCTGCCCGACCGGCGCTTCAACCTGCCGTCACTGCGGGCGATGAACGCCCAGGTGCTGGTGGCGCTGGACAAGCTGGACTTCGGCACGCCCCAACTGAAATCGGCGGCGCCGCTGCGCGCCAACATCCGCCTGACCGATGGCGTGCTGGCCATCGAGCAGCTACAGGCCACACTGGCCCAGGGCATGCTGAGCGGGCGGGTGCGGCTTGACGGCCGCCAGGCACCTGCGCTGTGGGATGTTGACCTGAGCGGGCGCAACCTGGCCATCGAGCAGTGGCTGCTGACCACCCGCCGCACCGGACAGGCGCCGTATGCCACCGGCCGGCTGAACGCCCGGCTGACACTGACCGGCCGCGGCAACTCCACCGCCGAGCTGCTGGCCAGTGCCGACGGCCGCCTGCGCATGCACTGGCGGGACGGCCAGATCTCGCACCTGCTGGTGGAAGCCGCAGGGCTCGACATCGCCCAGGGCCTGGGTGTCGTGCTGCGCGGCGATGCGCCGCTGCCGGTGATCTGCGGCGCGGCCGACCTGCGGGTCAAGGATGGCGTGGCAACACCCGAGGTGATGCTGGTGGACACCCGCGATTCACTGCTGTGGCTGGACGGCAGCGCATCGATGGCCACCGAGCGGCTGCAGATGCAAGCCCATGTGCGGCCCAAGGACTGGAGCCCGCTGACGCTGCGCGCGCCGTTGCACATCGACGGCACGCTGGGCGCGCCGCTGCTGTCGCTGGACAAGCCCAAGCTGCTGCAGCGCGCAGTGCCGGCAGCACTGCTGGCGCTGGTGCACCCGCTGGCGGCGCTGCTGCCGCTCATCGATGCCGGCGACGACACCGGCCCCACGGCCGCCGGATGCCAGGCGCTGGTGAAACGCTTCAAGAAAAGCGGGCTCGCTGGCTGAAAAATTTCCATGCCGCCACCCCTGTGGACTTGGCACGGGTGCGCACCTCGAGCTGACAGGGCGCTGACCGGGTGGTGTGGGCGCCGTCCGACACCTGTTGACGCAGGCTTCCCACAGGCGCCGCTCAGCATGGCGGTTAAGCTTTTCTGCAGCCGCATGCCACCGCGCAAGAGGGGTGATGGCATGCAGCTGCCACCACGCCCGAAAGAGGACACACCCATGACCCACCACCTGCGCACCACCACGCTACTGTTGGCCACCGCTGCCGCTCTGGCTCTGGGTGCCTGCAGCCGCAGCGATGATCGCAGCGTCGGCGAGAAGCTGGACGCCACCATCGCCAAGACCGAGCAGGCCGCCGCCGAAGCCAGCGCCGACATCAAACGCGAGGGCGCCGAGACCAGGTCGACGATGCAGCGGGAAGCCGCCGAGGTGAAGGCCGACGCCAGTGCGGCTGCCGATCGAGCCAGGTCCGCCATGGCCGAGGCTGGTGCCAAGACCGGTGCGGCCATCACCCAGATGACCGAGAGAGCGGGCGAGAAGGCCAGCGACGCGGGCATCACCGCCGGCGTCAATGCCGAGCTGGCCAAGGACAGCACGCTCAGCGCCCTGCGCATCGACGTGGACACCGCCAATGGCCATGTCTCGTTGCGCGGCAGCGCCCCCAGCAGTCTGGCGCGCGACCGCGCCACCAAGCTGGCCAAGTCGATCAAGGGCGTGACCTCGGTCGACAACCAGCTCGACGTGCGCGGTTGAGCGGTCGGCGCAGGCGGCCGGTGTAGGACAAGGCCCACAAGCGGCAGGCGGCGCGTCTGAACGACAGCAACCAGCCAGCTGCCTACAGTCAACAGCATCCGATCCAACCCGGCAAGCCGGCAGCAGCTCGCCAAGCCGCCAACCCGCCAACCCGCCAACCTCAAAATAAGCCCGCCATGAAGTCCTGGACCAGCATCGCCTACTTCGCCATCGTCCTCGGCGCCTTGGCCAGCGCGGCGGTACAACCTGATGCGACGTCGCTGGAACATGGTGCCGCCCATCTGGGATACGCACTGTGGCTGGACGATGCGGCGGAGACGCCGGCCGCAGCAGGGCATGCCGACCGCGCCAGCGGCCGTCCTTGAACCACGGCCCCACGGTCCCACGGACCACGGCGCCACGCGCCACCGGCAATCCAGCCACGCCCTGGCCAGCTGCGCGCCAGAGCGTCAACCCCAGACCCAGACCAAGCCCCAGTCCATGACCACCACCACCGCCCGTCTGCTCCCGCCCACGACCCTGGTGTTCGAACAGGCTCAATCGTTGAACCGCCACCTTCAACACTGCCATGCCGCCCGGGGCAGGCTGTTCCAGGCAGCGGCCTGGGCCGAGCTGGCGCATGGCCAAGTTGCCCCGCGGTTCGTCACCACCGTGAGCATCGCCGCAGTGCTGCTGCTGGCCTGCACTTGGTGAGGCGGTGAGTCCGCCGGGCCGCTCCAAAGGCGATTTGCGGGGCGCACCGCCCGAAAGACGGCCAGTGACAGGGGCCAACGGCCCCAGGCGCGGCAAGGCGTCAGGCGACGCCGGGCACGACCTGCTGAACGCGCTGGACAGCGGCGCCGCCGCGCCCGAGCCGCCCATCCGCTCTGAGTTGTTCGGCGCCACCCGCTTCGAGCAGCACGGCCACAGCTTGGCCGCCACGCACGAGGTCGACAGCGCCGGCGATGCGGCGGCGTTCTTCCCGCGGCTGCAAGACAACATCGACACCCTGCGGCATGCCCGGCTGCTGCTGGAGCAGCACGCCAGCGAAGGCCTTCACCTGGGCCCGGCCGGGCATTGGCTGCTGGACAACGCCAACCTGCTCGACGAACAACTGCAGAAAGTGCGGCAGAGCCTGCCGCGTAATTTTTTTCGCCTGCTGCCACGCCTGCGTGACGAGCCGCTGGCCGGCCTGCCGCGCATCTACGGCGTGGCCTGGGCCTGGGTCGCCCACACCGACTCGGGCCTGGACTTGCCGCTGCTGCAGACCTACCTGCGCGCCTACCAGCAGACGCGGGCGTTGACCCTGGCCGAGCTGTGGGCGCTGCCCGGCACGCTGCGCGTGGTGCTGCTGGAGAACCTGCGCCGCCTGGCCGAGCGCACCGCCCTGCAGCAGGTGGCGCGCGATGCCGCCCACCAGTGGCTCGACACGCCGGATGCAGGACGCCGGCACACCGACCTGGACGCGCTGGCTGAACGCCTGGCCCGGCGCGGCGCGGCCGACCCCTTCCTGCTGCAGTTGCAGCAGCGCGAGGACGATCTGCCCGCAGCGCAATCGCGCCTGCTGCAGGCCTGGCTGTCGCTGCAACTGCCCGACAGCGTCGCCACGCAGGCCCGGCTGCAGTCCGAAGCGACCGAGGACCACCAGAGCATCCGCAACGCCATCACCACGCTGCGTGCGCTGGACAAGGTCGACTGGCGGCGGTTGTTTGCCGCCACCAGCGCAGTGATGCAGCTGATGGATGGCTGCGCCGTGCACGCCGCCGAGCGCGAGGACTGCCAGGACGACACGCTGCACGCCATCGAGCGGCTGGCCCGCGACAGCGGGCTGCCCGAGGCCGAGGTGGCGCGCGCCCTGTGCAGCCTCACCGCGCGTGCCGCCGACAATCTGGCCAGCGGGGCGGCACCGGCGCATTGGTGGGGCGGCCCGGGCCGCAATGACCTGCGCCGCGCGCTCGGCCTGCGGCCGGCCTTCTGGCAGCCGGCCAGCCCGGCATGGCGCCACCGCGCCGCCCAGGTCTATCTGCTGATGCTGGCGCTGCTGATGGCCGCCGGCGTGGGCTGGATGCTGCAGCACCATGCCGGCGCCGGCGCCAGCGCCGGCCTGCTGGCGCTGGCGGCGCTGTTGCTGCTGGGCCCCGCCAGCGAGACCGTGGTGGCGGTGGGCAACCGCTGGATCAGCGAGTCGGTGCGGCCGACGCGCCTGCCGAGGCTGGCGCTGCCCGACGGCATCCCGCCCGCGCACCGGGTGATGGTGGTGATGCCGACCCTGCTCACCAGCGCCGCCGGCATCCAGGCGCTGGTGGACCAGCTGGAACAGCACAGCATCGCCAACCCGCAGGCCGAGGCGCAGTTCGCGCTGCTGACCGATTGGGCCGACGCCGACCAGCCGGTGCGCGACGACGACGCGCCGCTGCTGGCCACCGCCATCGCCGCGCTGGACGTGCTCAACCGCCAGCACCCCACGGCCCATGGCACACCACCGCGTTTTCTGCTGCTGCACCGCCAGCGGCGCTGGTCCGACTCGGAGCAGCGCCATATCGGCTGGGAGCGCAAACGCGGCAAGCTGGAGCAACTGGTGGCCTGGCTGGCAAGCCCGGACGGTGCGGGCATGGCCTCGCCCTTCATCGACCTGGGCGCACTCAGCCAGTGCCGCAGCGCAACCCGTTACCTGGTGACGCTGGACGGCGACACCGACCTGCCGCCCGGCCAGTTGCTGGCCCTGGTGGGTGTGGCCGCCCACCCGCTGAACCAGCCCCGGCTGGACGCAGCGCAACGGCGTGTGGTGGCGGGCTACGGCATCCTGCAGCCGCGGGTGGTCACGCCGCTGCCGGTGCCCGAGACCGTCACCTGGTTCCACCGGCTGTTCAGCGGCCAGTGCGGCCTGGACCCGTACAGCGCCGCCAGCTCCGAGATCTACCAGGACGTGTTCGGCGAGGGCACCTACACCGGCAAGGGCCTGTTGCATGTGCAGGCCATGCACACGGTGCTGCAGGGCCGCCTGCCCGAGAACCAGGTGCTCAGCCACGACCTGCTGGAGGGCAACCTGCTGCGCTGCGCCAGTGTGTCCGACATCACCATGGTCGAAGACGCGCCGGTGCATGCCGACGTGGCCCACGCGCGCCTGCACCGCTGGACCCGCGGCGACTGGCAGTTGCTGCCCTTTCTGCTGCACCCGCGCCGCTGGCCGATGCCGTTGATCAACCGCTGGAAGATGCTGGACAACCTGCGCCGCTCCCTGGTGGCGCCGGCCAGCCTGGCCCTGCTGCTGCTGGTGCTGGCCACCGGCGTGTTGCCGCTGGGCCTGGCATTGGGCGTGGTGGTGGCGGCCTTCTGCGCAGGCCCGCTGCTCGGCGCCGTGGCCGGCCTGGCGCCCAGCCGGGACGACATCGCGCTGCGCCGGTTCTTCCGCCTGGCCGGCGCCGATGTGTTGCGCGCGCTGCTCACCGGCGTGTGGCACCTGGCCATGCTGCTGCAGCAGGCGCTGATGTACGGCGACGCGCTGCTGCGCGCGCTGTGGCGCCAGGTTGTCAGCCACCGCAGGCTGCTGGCCTGGACCACCGCCGCTGCGGCGCAGGCGTCGGCCCAGTTGCAGTGGCCGGCGCTGCTGCGCCAGCACCGGCGCGTGCTGTGGGTGGCGGCCGGCCTGGCGGTGCTGCTGGCCGCAGCGGCCTGGCTGGGCGCACCGGTGCACCGGGCCGCCGTGCCGCTGCTGGTGCTGTGGGCCGCAGCGCCGGTGTGGATCTGGCTGGCCAGCCAGCCGCGGCCGCTGCCGCAGCGCGAGCGGCTGGATGCCGCCCAGCGCCAGTGGCTGCAAGGCATGGCGCGTGACACCTGGCGCTACTACGAGCGCCATGTCACGGCCGAGGACAACCACCTGCCGCCCGACAACGTGCAGATGAGCCCGCACCAGATGGTGGCGCACCGCACCTCGCCCACCAACATCGGCATGTACCTGCTGGTGGCGGCCACTGCGCAGGCGCTGGGCTACATCGGCCGCAGCGGGCTGATCGCGCGGCTGTCGGCCACGCTCGACACGATGGAGCGCCTGCCGCGCCACCATGGCCATTTCTACAACTGGATCGACACCCGCTCGCTGGCGGTGCTGCACCCGGCCTACGTCTCCACCGTCGACAGCGGCAACTGCTCGGGCCACCTGCTGGCAGTGGCCCAGGCCTGCCGCCAGCTGGCCGCCACCCCGGCGTCGCCGCGTGACTGGGACGCCCCGCTGGCGCTGTCGCGCACCCGCCTGAAGGCGCTGGCGCCGGTGATCGACGGCGCCCACACCCTGCGCGCACTGGCGCAGGTGGTGGCCCACACCACCTTGCCGGACGACCAGGCCGACCGGCAGGCGCTGCACACCCTGCTGGACCACAGCCGGGCCGAGATCGACGTGCTGTGGCGCCATGACCCGGCCGATGCCGAGGCTGGCGACGTGCATGCGCTGTGGCTGCTGCAAGACCATGTGGCGCTGCTGGCGGCCATGCTGGAGGACGCCGAGGCCGACGTTGTGTCCCAGCAGGCCACGCTGCTGGCTCTGGCCGGGCGCTGCCGCGCGCTGGCCCTGGCGCCCGACTACGCGATGCTGTACGACCGCAACCGCAAGCTGCTGCACATCGGCTACCGGGTGGACAGCCAGCAGCTCGACGACAGCCACTACGACCTGCTGGCCAGTGAATCCCGCTTGACCAGCCTGGTGGCCATCGGCAAGGGCGATGTGCCGGTGGCGCACTGGGCGGCGCTGGGCCGGCCGTTCTTTGCCTGCGGCACCGCACTGGGCCTGAAGTCCTGGTCGGGCTCGATGTTCGAGTACCTGATGCCCTCGCTGGTGCTCGACGAGCCCATCGGTAGCGTGCTGCACCAGGCCACCCGCACGGCGGTGCGCGCCCAGCAGGACGAGGCGCTGCCCCGCGGCACACCCTGGGGCATCAGCGAATCGGCCATCGCTGGCCAGGACCACACCCTGGCCTACCAGTACGGCCCGCAGGGCGTGCCGCAGCTGGCACTGCGCCGCACGCCGATCGACGAGCGGGTGATCGCGCCCTACGCCAGCGCCATGGCGCTGACGGTGGCGCCGGTGGCGGCGCTGGAGAACCTGCAGGCCCTGCAGGCGCAGGGCGCGCGCCGCAGCCTGGGCTTCATCGAGGCCATCGACTACACGCCGCAGCGCCAGGTGGCCGGCAGCAGCCATGTGCTGGTGCACACCTTCATGGCGCACCACCAGGGCATGGCGCTGGTGGCCGCCGCCGACCTGCTGACCGACGGCTGCACCCGCCGCTGGGCCATGGCCGACCCGGTGCTGCGCGCCACTGCGGTGCTGCTGCATGAGCGTGCCCCGCGTGAGGTGCCGCTGCGCACCGAGCCGCCACGCCTGGCTGCGCCACGCCGCGCCCGCGGTGCCCGCCTGGTGGCCGAGATCGACCCGCTGCAGGATCCGCTGACCGCCACCCAGTTGCTGGGCAACGGCCGCCATGCCGTGCTGCTGCGCAGCCACGGCGGTGGCCACAGCCAGTGGGACGGCCTGGGCCTGACCCGCGCGCAGGACGACCTGCTGCGCAGTGACCAGGGCAGCTGGTTCTACCTGCAGCGCCAGGCCGGTGCGCCCTGGGCCAGCCTGACCGCGCACCCCGCGCCGGACCCCGCCGCCCGCTACAGCACCCGCATCCAGGCCGACCGCGTGGTCTTCAGCGCCGAATGGCCGGCGCTGACCTGCCGTACCACCGTCTGGGTCAGCCCGGAGGACGACTGCGAGCTGCGCGAAGTGGCGCTGTGCAACACCAGCGCCCTGCCGCAGACCCTGCACCTGGCGTCCTACGCCGAGACCACGCTGGCGCCGCTGCGCGCGGACGCGGCGCATCCGGCCTTTTCCAACCTTTTCATCCAGGCGCAATGGCGCGCCGGGGAGCATGCGCTGTTCCTGCGCCGCCAGCCCCGCCTGCCCGATGAAGAGGCGGTGCATGCGGTGCACTTCCTGGCCAGCAGCGACGGTGCGCCGGTGGACGTGGAGGCCAGCGCCGACCGCGCCGGGTGGCTGGGCCGCTACGGCAGCCCGGCGCAACCGCTGGGCACGGCCACCGACACCAGCCAGCCGCTGGCATCCCACACCATCGCCAGCGCCGCCTGCACCGCAACCGCCACCCCGTCCGCCACCGCGTCCGCCACCGCCACCGCGTCCACTGCGCCTGCCGCGTCCGCCAACCTGCCACTGGACACCGGGCTGGACCCGGTGGCCCTGCTGCGCGTGCGCATCACCGTGCCGCCGGGCACCGAATTGCGGCTCACCTTCTGCACCGCCGCCAGCCGCAGCGCCGACAGCCTGGACGCGCTGGTCGACCGCTACCGCCAGCCCACCTATGCCGCGCGCAGCGCCAGCATGTCGCACACCATGGCCGGCATCCGCCTGCGCGAGCTGGGTTTCGACACCGACACCTGGACAGCGATGCTGCGGCTGAACACCCTGCTGACGGCGCAGGTGCACCGCGACACGGTGCAGATGCCGCGGCCGCTGGGCGGGGGCGGCACCGCGCGCTGCGACCGCAGGGTGCTTTGGCGCCACGGCCTGTCGGGCGACCGGCCGATGGTGCTGGTCACCATCACCGGCGAGGACGGCCTGCGCCTGGTGCAGACCTTGAAGATGGCCTCGCGCCAGTGGAGCAGTTGCGGCCTCGGTGTGGACCTGGTGGTGCTGAATGCCGAACCACCGTCGTACCTGTCGCCGGTGATGCACCTGCTGCAACAGCTGCAGGAGCGGCTGCGCCATCAAAACGAGAGCATGCCCGCAGCAGCCCGTGCGAGCCTGCATGTGCTGCCCGACAACGCGCTGCAGGATGACGAGCGCCTGACCCTGCACCTGCTGGCACGTGTGCGGCTGGTGGCCGACGGCCGCTCGCTGGCGCAGCAGATGGACCGCCTGCGCGACGAGCATGCGCGCGACGCGCAGGCCCGCGCCGCCGTGCCCCGCCTGCTGGTGCTGCCGCGCTGGCCGGCCGACCGCAGGCAGCTTCCACTGCACCCGCACGCCCACCAGCGGACCCCGGCGCCGGCCTACCGCTTCGACGGCCCGATGAGCAGTGTGGTGTTCACGCTGCGGCCGGGCGAGCACCCGGCGCGGCCCTGGATCAACGTGCTGGCGAACCCGCAGTTCGGCACGCAGGTGTCCGAGGTGGGCAGCGGCTTCACCTGGGCCGGCAACAGCCGCATGCACCAGATCACCGGCTGGTCCAACGACCCGCTGCGCGACACGCCCGCCGAATGGCTGCTGCTGCACGACCTGGACACGCAGCGCGTCTGGCCGCTGGGCCAGGCCCTGCGCAACGGCAGCCCGCGCGAGATCACCCATGGCCTGGGCTTTTGCCGCAGCACGCAGCGGCTGGACGGGCTGGACATCAGCCTGAGCTGGACGGTGGATGCCGAGGCCGCCGTCAAGCAGCTGCAGGTCGAGATCGGCCAGGCCACCGGGCGGCCGCGGCGCCTGCGCCTGGTCGCGCTGGCCGAATGGACTTTGGGCGGCCAGCGCAGCGAGCGGCTGAGCCTGCTCACCCGCGCGCTGTGGCTTCAGCCGGCCGCTGCCGGCGCCGGCCTGCCGGCGGTGGCGGCCACGCGGGTGCTGCAGGCCACCCAGGCCGACCACCTGGGCGGCTTCGGCGGCGCCACCGCCTTCCTGGCCTGGCGGCTGCCGCAGCCGGGCGAGCCCGGTGCCGCTGCACCCGCAGAGCCCGACGACGACTGGACCTGTGACCGGCGCGAGCTGCACGACCCCAGCGGCGCCCTGGTGCTGCCGGCCTGGCTGGGCCAGGCCCAGGGTGCCGGCCTGGACCCCTGCGCCGCGCTCGGTATCACCCAGACAACCCAGCCCACCCTGCGGCCCGGCCAGCCGCTGAGGCTGACGCTGCTGCTGGGCCATGCCGCGAACGAGCAGGCCGCCGGCATGCTGCTGGCCCAGGCCTGGGCGGTGGACCCCGCCCAGCGCCTGGCGCGCCAGCAGGCACATTGGCAGACGCTGCTGGCGCCGGTGACGGTGCGCACCCCCGACCCCGCCTTCGACGCGCTGACCAACCACTGGCTGCCCTATCAGACGGTGGCGTGCCGGCAGTGGGCGCGGGCCGGCTTCTACCAGGCCGGCGGCGCCTTCGGCTTCCGTGATCAGCTGCAGGACGCGATGGCCATGGTCAGCCGCGCGCCGGCGATGCTGGCCGCACAGCTGCGCCTGAATGCCAGCCGCCAGTTCCCGCAGGGTGATGTACAGCACTGGTGGCATGCACCAGGCGGTGCCGGCGTGCGCACGCATTTCTCCGACGACCTGTTGTGGCTTCCTTACGCACTGGCGCTGTACCTGGCGCGCACCGGCGACACCGCCCTGCTCGACGAGACCCTGCCGTTCCTGGAGGGCCACGCCGTGCCCGAGGGGCAGGAGGATCTGTACGAGACGCCGGCTGTCAGCGCCGAGCAGGCCACGCTGTACGAACATGCGGCGCGTGCCATCGACCACAGCCTGCGCGTGGGTGCGCACCAGTTGCCGCTGTTCGGCACCGGCGACTGGAACGACGGCATGAACCGCGTCGGCCACGCCGGCCGGGGTGAATCGGTCTGGCTGGCCTGGTTCCTGTGCAGCGTCGTCGACGGCCTGCTGCCCTGGGCCCGCGCCCGCGGCGACACTGCTCGCGCCGCCCGCTGGGTGGCCGCCCGCCAGGGCTGGGCCGCCGCGCTGGACGACGCCGGCTGGGACGGCCAGTGGTATCGGCGCGGCTTCTTCGACGACGGTTCGCCACTGGGCAGCGCCAGCAACGCCGAATGCCGCATCGACCTGATCGCCCAGGCCTGGGCGGTGCTGTCGGGCGCCGGCCAGCCGCTGCGCGCGCGCCAGGCCATGGCCAGCGCGCAGCATCTGTTGGTCGACCAGGCGCAGGGCGTCGTGCGGCTGCTCGACCCGCCGCTGCAGCTGGCCAGCCCCAGCGCCGGCTACATCCAGAGCTACCCGCCGGGCGTGCGCGAGAACGGCGGCCAGTACAACCATGCCGGTGTCTGGGCGCTGATGGCGCTGGCCCAGCTGGGCCAGGCCGATGCCGCCTGGGGCGTCTACACCCTGCTGAGCCCGGCGCACCGCTGGTCATCGGCAGATCCGACGCGAGGCCCGCGCTACGCGCTGGAGCCGTATGTGATGGCCGGGGACGTCTACACCCAGCCGCCCTGGGTCGGCCGCGGCGGCTGGAGCTGGTACACCGGCTCGGCCGGCTGGCTGGCGCGCGCGGGGGTCGAATCCATCTGCGGCGTGGTGCGCAGCCAGGGCCAGCTGGTGGTGCGTCCTGCCCTGCCCGCACACTGGCCCGAAGCCGCAGTGCTGCTGCGCGAT
>JBBRVT010000026.1:0-20064 GCA_038246615.1 Burkholderiales bacterium | reverse complement strand
GATCAATGCCTCGTCCAAGCGCATCGCCGACATCATCGGCACCATCGACGGCATCGCCTTCCAGACCAACATCCTGGCGTTGAACGCTGCCGTGGAAGCCGCCCGCGCCGGTGAACAGGGCCGCGGCTTTGCGGTGGTGGCATCGGAAGTGCGCAGCCTGGCCCAGCGCAGCGCCGAGGCCGCCCGCGAGATCAAGACCCTGATCGGCGCCAGCGTCGAGAAGGTGGAGGCCGGCGCCCGCCTGGTGCAGGACGCCGGCAGCACCATGGGCGAGATCGTCGCCAGCGTACGGCGTGTGAGCGACGTGATCGGCGAGATCAGCGCCGCCACCGCCGAGCAGAGCCAGGGCATCGGCCAGGTCAACGGCGCGGTGGCCAACCTCGACCAGATGACCCAGCAGAACGCCGCCCTCGTCGAACAGAGCGCCGCCGCCGCCGAAAGCCTGAAGGACCAGGCCCTGAAGCTGACGCAGTCGATGCAGGTGTTCCGCCTGTCGGGCAGCGGCGCGGCACAGGCCGATGCGTACGCGGATTCACAGGCCGGCACTGCGGTGCTGGCATCAGCCGCACCGCGCGCGGCTGCGCCGTCGTTCAAGCCGGTGTCGGCGCGGTCGCCGGCCAAGTTGGCCACGGCAGCGCCGCGCAAGCCGGCGCCACGGCCCGCCGCAGCGCCGGCCCGCCCGCCCGAGCTGGCGCAGGCCGCCATCAGCCAGGCCCGCGGCACATCGCGGCCAGCCTCGCCGCCATCCAACGACGACTGGGAGTCGTTTTGACCCTGGCCGGCCTTGCCGGCCGGCCGCTCAGTCTGCCGCGCGGCGCAGCGTCTCCATCACCGGGCGGCGCAGCACCTCGCGCAGGCCCCACCAGCCCGCCGCCAGCGCCAGCAGCGCGCCGGCCAGCGTGCCGACCAGCGGCACCCACGGCGACGGCGACCAGCTGAACTCGAACACCTGGCGCGCCAGCACGCCGCCGACCACCAGCGCAGCCACGGCGGCCAGCAGGCCGGCCAGTGCGCCCACACCCAGCAGTTCGGCCCGCTGCACCTGGCGCAGCAGCCGGCTGCCGGCACCCACGGCGCGCATCACCGCGTACTCCCGCGCGCGGCTCTCGCGGGTGGCGCTGACAGCGGCAAACAGCACCACCAGGCCGGCGGCCAGGGTGAAGCCGAAGAGGAATTCAACCGCCCGGATCACCTGGTCCAGCACCTTCTGCACCTGCGCCAGGCTGGCCGACAGGTCGACGTTGGTCAGGTTGGGAAACTGCCGCGCCAGCGCGCGGTCGAAGCCGGGCTGCCCGACGGGTGCGCGGAAGGCGCTGATGTAGCTCAGCGGCACGTCGTCCATGCGCGCCAGCGGAAACATCACGAAGAAGTTCACCCGCATCGACCCCCAGTCGACCTTGCGCAGGCTGGTGATGCGGCCCTCGCGCTGGATGCCGGCGATGTCGAAGCGCAGGGTGTCGCCCAGCTTCAAGCCCAGTGTGGCGGCCAGGCCGTCTTCCACGCTCAGGCCGTCGGCCTCGTCGGGCACCCAGGCGCCGCCGGTCAGCAGGTTGTGCGCCGGCATCTGCGCGGCATGGCTCAGGTTGAATTCACGCTCGACCATGCGCTGGGCGCGGTCGTCGGTGTAGCTGCCAGGCGCCACCGGCGCACCGTTGATGGCCACCAGGCGGCCGCGGATCATCGGGTACCAGTCGTAGCGGGCCACGCCGGCGGCCCGCAGCGCCGCCTGGAAGGCATCACCCTGCTCAGGCTGCAGGTTGATGACGAAGCGGTCGGGGGCATCGGCCGGCGTGGACGCACGCCAGGCCGAGATCAAATCGGTGCGCAGCAACACCAGCAGCATCAACGCCAGCAGGCCCACCGCCAGTGCCGACACCTGCAGCACCACCAGCGCCGGCCGCGCTGCCAGCTGGCGCGTGGCCAGCCCCAGCCAGCGCGGCGCGCCGGCGTATTGCCCCACGTCAGGCACCAGCCGGCGCAGCAGCCACACTGCCAGCCAGGCCAGCACCGCGAACACCGCGACTGCGGCGGCAAAGCCGCCCACCGCCAGCAGGCCCATGCGCAGGTCGGACGAGGCCGACACCAGCAGCGCCGCAAAGCCGGCGGTGCCGGCCAGCAGCACGCCGGCCGACGCGGCACGCGGCGTGCCCAGATCACGCCGGATCACCCGCAGCGGCGGCACCCGCGCCAGCTGCAGCACCGGCGGCAGGCCGAAGGCCACCAGCAGCGTCATGCCCACGCCGAGGCCGAACAGCGCCGGCCCCGCCGTGACGGGCGGCAGCTCGGCATCGAGCAGGCCCGCCAGCAGGCGGACGAAGACGAAATGCACCGCAAACCCCAGCAGCACGCCGCCCACGCTGGCCAGCAGCCCGACCACGCCCAGCGCCAGCGCGTACGCAGCGGCCATGGCGCGCTGGGGCGTGCCCAGCACCCGCAATATGGCGCAGTCGTCCAGGTGGCGCTGGGCATAGTCGCGCGCCGCAATCGCCACCGCCACCGCCGCCAGCAGCGCCGCCAGCAGCGCCACCAGGTTGAGGAAGCGCTTGGCCCGGTCCAGCGTCTGCTGCATCTCGGGGCGGCCGGTCTGCAGGGATTCGACGCGCACGCCGCGCAGCGTGCCGCTGGCCACCTGGGCGTCGGCCCAGCGCAGGTATTCACGCACGCCGGTGTCGGCCGCGCCGCGGTTGCTGCTGGCGGCCACCATCAGCCGGTAGGTGATGCGGCTGGCCGGCTGGATCAGCCCGGTGGCGGCCAGGTCGCTGTCATGCATCAGCACCCGGGGCGAGAAGCCGAGGAAGCCGCTGCCGCGGTCGGGCTCCTGCACCACCAGCCGGGCGATGGTGAAGCGCTGGTCGCCCAGCAGCAGGGCATCGCCCAGATTCAGCTGCAGTGCATCGAGCACGCCGGCCTCGACCCACACCGTGCCGGGTGTGGGCGCGGCGGCCACCGTCACGTCCGGGCCGTCGGCGCTGTCACGCAGGCGCAGCATGCCGCGCAGCGGGTAGCTGGCGCTCACCGCCTTGACCGACACCAGGCGCGCCTCGCCACCGCGCTCGTCGGGCGCGCGGGCCATGCTGGGAAAGCTGGTGCTGGTGGCCTGCAACAACCCCAGCGCGGTGGCCCGGGCGACAAAGGGCGGCGGCGCCGGCTTGTCGCTGGCCACCACCACGTCGCCACCCATCAGGGCGCCGGCGTCGCGCGCCAGCGCTGCCTCGATCCGGCTGGCGAAAAAGCCCACCGCCGTCAGCGCGGCCACGGCCAGCATCACGGCCACCATCAGCAGGCGCAGTTCACCGGCGCGGAAGTCGCGCCAGCCCTGGCGCCAGGCCAGGCCGACGACCGAGATGTTCAGGGCGTGTGTGTGCATGGCCGGCACGGTACACCAGCGCGCCGGCCGGCCGGCGCCACGGGGACTTCGGGCCGCCGCAACCCCCGACTGGTTTCAACCCTGCATGCAGCCGCTTCGAACCCGGCCGGGCGGTTGCACTGCTGTAATGCAGCGATGGACACCGCCGCGCACACCCTGGCCCCGATCTTCCTGTCGCATGGCTCGCCGATGACGGCGCTGGAGCCGGGTGCGGCCGGCCCGTTCTGGCAGCGGCTGGGCCCGGCGCTGGCAGCCGACGGCCGGCCGCGCGCCATCCTGGCCATCTCGGCGCATTCCCTGGCGCGTGAGCCGGTGCTGATGGCCGCCGCCCGCCACAGCACGGTGCATGACTTCAACGGCTTCCCCGAGCCGCTGTACCGGCTGCGCTACGACGCACCCGGCGCGCCGGCGCTGGCGCAGCAGGTGGCCGGGCTGCTGCAGGCTGCCGGCCTGCCGGTGCATGCCAGCAACGACGGCGGGCTGGACCACGGCATCTGGGCACCGCTGCGCTTCATCTGGCCGGCGGCCGACATCGCCGTGCTGCCGCTGGCCTTCCCGGCCGACTGGAGCCCCGCCAAGCTGATGGCGCTGGGGCAGGCGCTGGCGCCGATCACCCGGCAGGGCGTGCTGGTCTACGGCACCGGCAGCATCACCCACAACCTGCGCATGCTGTTCGGCAGCGGCAGCGGCACCCGGCCGGCGCTGGACGCACCCGAGATCGCGCAGAGCGCGGCCTTCCGCCAGTGGTTCGACCAGCACAGCGGCGCGGCCGACTGGCCGGCCCTGCTGGACTACCGCCGCCAGGCGCCGCATGCGGTGCTGATGCACCCCACCGACGAGCACCTGCTGCCGTTTTACGTGGCCGCCGGCGCCGCCGGTGCCCAGCCGCAGGGCCTGCGCCTGCACGACAGCGTGACCTACGGCTGCCTGGGCATGGACGCCTATGCCTTCGGTGGCGGCGCGGCATCCCTCGCGCAGCGTCTTGACACCGCACCAGCAGGCGCCTGACGCGGTAGATTGGCGGCGTGAGCGCCGCCCACCACGAACTGCGCACCGCGCGCCTGCTGCTGCAGGCCCCCGATGCCGCGCCCGACAGCCCGCAGGTGGCGGCGGTGGGCGACTTCTACCGCCGCAACGCCGCCCACTTCGCCCCCTGGGACCCACCGCTGCCGCCCGACCATGCCAAGCCGGCGCGCGTGGCGCAGGCACTGGCCGACGGCGCCCAGGCCTTCGCCACCGGCCGTGCGCTGCGCTGGTGGCTGCTGCCGGCCGACGACCCCGGCCGCGTGATCGGCCAGGTGCATCTGTCGGGCCTGGTGCGCGGCGCCTTCCAGAGCGGCCACCTGGGCTATGCACTCGACGCCGCCTGCCAGGGCCGGGGGTTGATGCAGGAAGCCCTGCGCGCCGTGGTCGACGAGGCCTTCTCGCCTCGGCTGAACCTGCACCGCCTGCAGGCCGCCGTGCGGCCCGAGAACCGCCGCAGCCTGGCGGTGCTGGCGCGGCTGGGCTTCGGCGAGATCGGCCTGGCGCGCAACTACCTGTTCATCGACGGCGCCTGGCGCGACCACCGGCTGTTCGATCTGACCGGCTCGGGCTTCATCCACCCGGCCGACTGGTAGGGCGGGCTGGCCTGGCCCGCCGGGTTGGCGGGCGGCGGCAACACCATCAGCGCGACGCCGGCAGCGTGCCCACCACGCCCTGCACCAGCCAGTCCATGCGGCTGATGGCAGCGTCGTCGAGCGCGCCGCTGGCCAGGCGCCGGCGGCCGGTGTTGTCCACCAGCGGCGCGGCGAACGGCAGCAGCTTGCCGGCCAGCAACGCCTGCTGGCGCTGCGCCAGGCCGGCCTTCACGGCGGCCGGCAGCAAAGGGTGTACCGCGCTCAGCTGCACCAGGCCGTCGGCCATGCCACCCCACACCGGCCTGGGCGCCCAGCGCCCGTCCAGCACCGACTGCACCACCCGGGTGTAGTGGCCGCCCCAGTGGTGGGTGACGGCCGCCAGCTGCGCCTTGGGCGCAAAGCGGGCCATGTCGCTCTGGTAGGCCAGCAGCAGCACGCCCTTCTCCTCGGCCAACTGCGCCACGGCGGGTGACCCGCTGTGGTTGGTCAGCACGTCGGCGCCCTGGTTGACCAGCGTCAGCGCCGCTTCCCGTTCGCGCGCGGGGTCGAACCAGGCATTCAGCCAGACCACCCGCACCTCGGCCCGCGGGTTGGCCGCGCGCATGCCCAGGGTGAAGGCGTTGATGCCCTGTACCACCTCGGGCACCGGAAAGCCGGCGACGTAGCCCGCCACGCCGGCCTGGCTCTGGCGCCCGGCCAGCCAGCCGGCCAGCCAGCGCGCCTCGTAATAGCGGGCGTTATAGGTGTTCAGGTTGGGCGCGGTCTTGTAGCCGCCGGCATGCTCGAACTTCACCGCCGGGAACTCGGCCGCCACCCGCAGTGCCGGCTCCAGGTAACCGAAGCTGGTGGCGAAGATCAGCCCGCAACCCTGCGTGGCCAGGTCGCGCATCACGCGTTCGCTGTCGGGGCCTTCGGGCACGGACTCCACCGTGCGGGTGCGCACCCGGGCGCCCAGCGCCTGTTCCATCGCCTGGCGGCCCAGGTCGTGCTGGTAGGTCCAGCCGGCCTGCCCCACCGGGCTGACGTGGACGAAGCAGGCCTGCAGCGGTGCGGCGGCCGGCGCCTGGGCCTGGGCCCGGGCGGGTTGGTGCATGGCTGCAGACAGTGCAGCGGCTGCCAGCGCAGCCGTGACGGCGCGCGAGAGGTTTTTTGACATGGTTGTCCTCGACATGTGCCCTGAAAAAGAAAGCGCCGGCTTCGGGGGCACGAAGCCGGCGCGGTGCAGTGCAATTGTCGTCGACGCTCAGCCGGCCGGCCGGTCCGGCGCCGGCGCGTCGCCCGGCAGCAAGGTGATGCGCACGCCGGTCAACGCCACCACCTGGCCGGCGCGCAGCTTGGCGGTCTTGCGCAATTCGTCGCGGCCGTCCACCTGCACCCGGCCATCGGCCACCAGCGCCTTGGCCGCGCCGCCACTGGGCGCCAGGCCGGTGGCCTTGAGCAGGCGGTCGAGGGTGATGAATTCGCCGCGCAGTGTGAAGCTGAGGGTCTGCATGGGATGAACACGCCAAAGCCATGATTGTCGGCTGCCATTGCAGGCAGCATTGGCCGGCCCGCCACGCCATGGCAGACTGACCGCATGCAAGACCTGCCTGCAGCCCAGACCAGCCCCGCCGCCGAACGCAACAAGGTGCCGATCCTGGCAGCGCTGCAGCGGCTGCTGCCGCCGCAGGGCCGGCTGCTCGAAATCGCCGCCGGCACTGGCCAGCATGCAGTGCACTGCGCCGCCGGCCTGCCCGGCTGGCAGTGGCAGCCCACCGATCCATCTGCGGATGCGCTGGACTCGGTGCGCGCCTGGGCGCGGCAGCAACCCAGCCCCGGCCTGCTGCCGCCGCTGCTGCTGGATGTGCTGCAGCAGCCCTGGCCGCTGCCGCCGGCGCAGCGCTACGACGCCGTGTTCTGCGCCAACCTGCTGCACATCGCGCCCTGGGCCTGCTGCACCGCACTGATGCAGGGTGCCGCCCACTGGCTGGTGCCGGGCGGCCTGCTGCTCACCTACGGGCCTTACCTGGTGCAGGACGAACCGGCGGCACCCGGCAACACCGCCTTCGATGCCGACCTGCGATCGCGCAACCCGGCCTGGGGCATCCGCTGGCTGCATGCGGTGCAGGCCGAGGCAGAAGCCGCCGGCCTGCGGTGGGTGCAGCGCCTGGCCATGCCGGCCAACAACCAGTTGCTGGCCTTCCGCAGGTGACCGCGCATCCGCCACCGGTGTACTGGTTGACCGTGCTGCCCCGGCGGCTGGCGGCTGCCCGTGCACGCCGGGCAGACGCTGCTGCAGGCGGCGCTGGATGCCGGCGTGCGGCTGCCGCGCTCCTGCCGCAATGGCAGCTGCCGCGCCTGCGTGGCGCGCCTGTTGCACGGCCGCATCCACTACCGTATCGACTGGCCGGGCCTGCTGGCCGAAGAGCAGGCCGAGGGCTGGGTCCTGCCCTGCGTGGCCTGTGCCGACAGCGACCTGGCGCTGCACGCGCCCGCTGCCACGGAACTTCCGCCGCGTGCGGGCGTTCCATCCTGAGCGCCTTGCCGCAACCCGTTCCCGACCAGGAGCACCACCATGTTCAAAGCCGCTGCCCTGCTGTCCGCTGCCCTGCCGTGCGCTGCCTTGCTGTGCGCTGGCCTGGCCCAGGCCGGCACGGTCGATGTGCAGTTCGAACAGCCGGATCGCTACACCGACATCGGCCCCCAGCGTGAGGCCGCGTCGGTACAGGCCAGGCTGCGCGACATCCTGCAGACGCTGGGTGCCGCGCGCTTGCCGGCCAACCAAGTGCTGCGCCTGGCCATCACCGATGTCGACCTGGCCGGCGAGATCCCGCCCAGCACCCGGCTGATGCACGACGTGCGGGTGATGGGCCAGCACCCCGACTGGCCGCGCATCAGCCTGCGCTACACCCTGCGTGAAGGTGATCGCGTGCTGGCCGAGGGCACCGAGGTGGTGGCCGACATGGCCTACCTGATGCGCATCAGCCGCCACGGTGCGCACAGCAGCCTGCCCTACGAGCAGCGCATGCTCGGCGCCTGGTTCGACCGCCGCTTCGGCCAACCGGCCGGGCGCTGAGGCCCGCCAATGCGGGCGGCGCGCCTCAGCGCGCCGTCTTGCGCCGGGCCGGTGCCGGCTGCAGCGCGGCGTGCAGCGCCAGATACTCCAGCGTCAGCTTGTGGCGCGCGTCCAGGTGCACCATCGGCAGCGCGCGCTGGTGCGATTCCTTGATCTTCACGCTGGAGCTCAGGTAGGGCTGCAGCACCGGCAAGCCCTCGTCGATCAGCTCTTGCACCAGCTGCTGCGGCAGGTTGGCCCGCGGCTGGAACTGGTTGACCACGATGCCGGTCACCACAAGCGCCTTGTTGTGGTCGGCCTGGATCTCCTGCACGCTCTCCATCAACGCATACAGCGCGCGGCGCGAGAAATCGTCGCAGTCGAACGGGATCAGGCAGCCCTGTGCGGCGATCAGGGCCGACCGGGTGTAGAAGTTCAGCGCCGGCGGCGTGTCGATGTAGATGCGGTCATAACGCGGATCCAACGCGGCCAGCGAGTCCAGCGCATCGCGCAGCTTGTAGATCTTGTAGCGCGATTCCAGCTTGGAATGCAGTTCCTCCAGCCTCGGGCTCGACGGCAGCAGGTCGAGGTTTTCGAACGGCGTGGCGGTGATGAATTCCTCGGTGCCCTGGTTACGCAGCGTGAACTTCAGCGTCTGGTCGAAGAACTCGGCGGCGCTGTGGCGGACCGCGTCGGCACCATCACCCAGCAGGTAGCGCGTGCTGTTGCCCTGCGGGTCCAGGTCGATCACCAGGGTGCGCAGCCCCTGCTGGGCGCTGATGGCGGCCAGGTTGCAGGTGATGGTCGACTTCCCGACCCCGCCCTTCTGGTTGAAGACGACAAAGCGCATGGCACACGGCTCCCGGTATCGATCGATCGATATGTAAACCTCGATTGTGCACTGCAGCAATCATGCTTCCGCGCTGGCGGCACGAATTGCGGTGCGAACGGCTTGCTGTTCGTCATGCGCCCGTCACGCCAAGCGCCGATACTGCAAATGTCAAGGCGACAACCGACCGCACCAATGGGCGGAGCACCGGAACCCGTACCCGGCGCCGACACAACCGGTGGGGCTTGCACTGCAGGCCCGTCCGTGAGCACCAAGGGCCACAGCATGTGGCCCTTTGCTTTTGCCGGGCCCGCAGCGTGATGCCGTATGCTGCGCTCAGCTTCGACGCGCCACCGGTGCGCGCCAGCGATTCAAAGGAGCACCGCCTTGGCGACCCCGAACTACGGATACGAGAAACGTCAGCGTGAGCTGGCCAAGAAGCGCAAGGCCGAAGAAAAGAAACAGAAGAAGGCACACGGCGGTGGCGAGTCGGACCCCACCCCCCATGCCGCCAACGAGCCGTCGGCCGACAACCAGACCAGCCCTGACAGCCCACCACCGCCCGCCGCCGGCTGAACAGGCCGACACCGGCAGACGAAAAAAAACCGCAGCCCGAGGGCTGCGGTTTTCATTTGACCGGCTGCCTGTGCAGCCGGATCCGACGCGCTTTACAGCGGGCGGATGTTCGCGGCTTGCAGGCCCTTCGGACCTTGCTTCACTTCGAACTCGACGCGCTGGTTTTCAGCCAGACTGCGGAAGCCGCCGTTGTTGCGGATTTCGCTGAAGTGGGCAAACAGGTCCTTGCTGCCGTCTTCAGGCGTGATGAAGCCGAAGCCTTTGCCATCGTTGAACCATTTGACGACGCCGGTTTGGGTGGTGGTGCTCATGGAGATGTTCCTTTTGAGTCTGTGGAAGAAAGAAAACCACCGCGCAGACGCAAGCCAACGCGGACAGAGACACTCAAGAAACGTCGAACCGGGAGTTCATCAAACCTGGGCTGCTTCCGGCAGGTGTTGCGTGCTAGGCAACCACCACCTTGGGCGGTACGGGGATAAGACCTTGTGGAAACGGCCTCGTGCATGTCTGTGCGGCTAATGTAACAGGGTTTCGCCTGGGAAAGCGCTTCAAGTGCGGCGGCGCTGCAGCGCACTCTAGAGGCAGCACTCCAACCTACAGCCAGGCGCCGGCCGCTGGCTATGATGTTCTGGCCGGTTGGAAGCGAGACCGCGCATGACATCCAGGAGACCGAAAGCATGGACGACTATGTGGTGATCGGCGGCGGTTCGGCCGGCTGCGTGCTGGCAGCACGCCTCAGCGAGGACCCGCAGGTGCGCGTGGTCTTGCTCGAGGCCGGCGGTGCCGACAGCAGCGTGCTGATCCACTGTCCGGCAGGCTTGGCGCTGATGGCCAAGACCAAGGGCATCAACTGGTCGTTCCAGACCGTGCCCCAGCCGGGCTTGAACGGGCGCCTCGGCTACCAGCCGCGCGGCAAGGTATTGGGCGGCTCCAGTTCGATCAACGCCATGATTTACCTGCGCGGCCAGCGCCAGGACTACGACGGCTGGGCCGCCAAAGGAAACCCAGGCTGGTCATTCGACGAAGTGCTGCCCTGGTTCCGGCGCGCCGAGGGCAACCTGCGCGGCGGCGATGCCCTGCATGGCGGCGACGGCCCGCTGAGCGTGCAGGACCTGCGCTGCCCCAACCCACTGGCCGAGCGCTTCATCCAGGCCGGCGTGCAAGCCGGCCTGCCCTTGAACACCGACTTCAACGGCCCCAGCCAGGACGGTGTGGGCTGGTACCAGGCCACCCAGCGCAATGGCGAGCGTTGCAGCGCTGCCAAGGCCTATCTCGCGCCGGCGCTGGGCCGGCCCAACCTGGAGGTGATCACCGGCGCCCGGGTCACCCGCATCCTGCTGGATGGCCGGCGCGCCAGCGGCGTGGAGTACCTGCGCGGTGGCAGCCGCCACACCATCACCGTGCGCGGCGAGGTGCTGCTGAGCGCCGGCGCCTTGCAGTCACCGCAGATCCTGATGACCAGCGGCATCGGCCCGGGCGCCCACCTGCAGCAGCATGGCATCGCGGTGCTGCACGACCTGGCCGGCGTCGGGCGCCACCTGCACGACCATGTCGACGTGGTGCAGGTGGTCGACACCCCGGGCTCGACCGATTCCTTCGGCCTGTCGCTGCCCGCAGCCTGGCGCACGCTGGGCGACATCGGCGAATGGCGCAGCCGGCGCACCGGGCGGCTGACCACCAACTTCGCCGAGGCCGGCGGTTTCTTCCGCAGCACGCCCGATGCGCCGGCGCCCGACATCCAGCTGCACTTCGTCATCGGCAAGCTGGTGGACCACGGCCGCAAGACGGTCTTCGGCCATGGCTATTCGTGCCATGTGTGCCTGCTGCACCCCAAGAGCCGAGGCAGCGTGACGCTGGACAGCGCGGATCCGCTGGCGCCGCCGCGCATCGACCCGGCCTTCCTGGCCCACCCCGACGACCTGGCGCGTCTGGTGCGGGGTTTCCAGCGCATGCGCCAGGTGCTGGCCCAGCCGGCCATGGCCGCGTTGGGCGGGCGCGAACTGGCTGCCTCGGCCGCTGCGCAGACCGAGGCGCAGATCGCCGAGTTCATCCGCAACCATGCCGACACCATCTACCACCCGGTGGGCAGCTGCCGCATGGGGACCGGCCCGCTGGATGTGGTGGATGCCGAACTGCGGGTGCACGGCCTGCAGGGGCTGCGGGTGGTGGACGCGTCGATCATGCCCAGCATCGTGGGCGGCAACACCAACGCGCCGACCATCATGATTGCCGAGAAGGCCGCCGACATGGTGCGCGCGGCGCGGCGCGGCGGCATGCATGCCGTGGCGAATGACACGGCCGTTGCAGCCGGGCAGCCGGAGTCCGCTGCAGCAGCGCAGGCTTTCTGACATAATCGAAGGCTTCGCCGAATTGCAGGTTTTGTTCGGCGAGATTCGTTCATCCCCTCTGACCCTTGGCAAGCCGGGCCCTGAAGCTTCAGGGAACACACTCCGCGTCTTGCCGTCCTGGTTGGCGGCGATGCCGTCGCTTCAGGACGTTTTGGGCACCGCAGCTGCATCCCGCGCCGCTGCACCGCAGGCACAGTCAGTGGCCTCGTTTCGCCCCACCCTTCCAACGAAGTGCGACCCACTGCGGTTGCCCGCCATCCCGGCGGCGCCGTGGTCTGCCGTGTCGTGGCCACAAGCCACTGCGGCAGGCCTTGCCCTGCTGAAAGCTGAACATGAGTTTTGACCTGATCCCCGAACTGGCCCACGAAGCCCTGGCTGCCGACACCGACAACGCGAACGAGCGCAACGAACCCAGCGCGCCCGCCGGTGCCGAGTTCACCGCCCTGGGCCTGTCGCCCGATCTGGTGCGCGCCATCACCCACGCCGGCTACACCACGCCCACCGACGTGCAGGCCCGCGCCGTGCCGGTGGCGATGACCGGCAAGGACCTGCTGGTGTCCTCGCAGACCGGCAGCGGCAAGACTGCCGCCTTTGTCTGGCCGGCGCTGGAGCGCATCCTGGCCGCCCGCCAAGACCCGGCCAAGCGCCGTGACAAGGGGCGCACCTACGGCCCGCGCGTGCTGGTGCTGGCCCCCACGCGTGAGCTGGCGCAGCAGGTCTCGCGTGCCTGCAGCGTGTACGGCCACGGCGTGTCCGGCCTGCGCGTGGCGCATGTGGTCGGTGGCGTGCCTTACCAGGCCCAGATCAAGGCCCTGCGCGGCCCGCTCGACCTGTTGATCGCCACACCCGGCCGCCTGATGGACCTGATGAACTCGGGCACGGCCATCATGGCCAACATCGAACTGCTGGTGCTCGACGAAGCCGACCGCATGCTGGACATGGGCTTCATCGACGACATCAAGCTCATCGCCCAGTCGCTGCCGGCCGAGCGCCAGACCATGATGTTCTCGGCCACCTTCGACGGCACGGTGGGCCACCTGGCCAACCAGCTGACCCGTGATGCGCAGCGCATCAGCGTGGACAAGCACACCGACACCCATGCCTCGATCGAGCAGCGCCTGCACTGGGCCGACAGCATGCACCACAAGCATGCCCTGCTGGAGCAGCTGCTGACCGACAAGGACATGGACCAGTGCCTGGTCTTCACCAGCACCCAGCGTGACGCCGACGAGGTGGCCTTCAAGCTGCAGCAGATCGGCCATGCCGTGGCCGCACTGCACGGCGGCATGCCGCAAGGGCGGCGCAACCGCGTGCTGCAAGACCTGCGCAGCCGCCACCTGCGCATCCTGGTGGCCACCGACGTCGCCGCCCGCGGCATCGACGTGCCCACCATCAGCCATGTGATCAACCACGGCCTGCCGATGAAGGCAGAGGACTATGTGCACCGCATCGGCCGCACCGGCCGTGCCGGGCGCAACGGCCTGGCCATCACGCTGGCCGAGCGCCGGGATGTCGGCATGATCCGCCGCATCGAGCGCTTCACCACCCAGCCGATCGCCGTGGCGGTGGTGGCGGGCCTGGAGCCCAAGCTGACCGCGCCGACCATGGGCGGCCCCAGCTTCGGCGGCAAGCCCAGCTTCGGCCAGCGCCGGCCCGGCGGCTTCGGCGGCCCGCGCCAGGGTGGCGGCGGCTTCGGTGGCGGATTTGGTGGCACTTCCCAGGGCGACCGGCGCCCCGGCGGCTTCCGCGACGAGGCCCGCCCGCAAGGCGGCGGCTTCCGCACTGAAGGTGCGCCGCAAGGTGGCTTCCGCGACGGCGGCCGGCCGCAGGGCGGTGGCTTCCGGGACGGCGCCGCGCCGCAGGGTGGCTTCCGCGATGGAGGCTTCCGCGATGGCGGCTTCCGCAACGACAGCCGCAGCCACGCCCCACGCGGCGAGGGCTTCGGCGGTGACCGTCCGGCGCGCGCCGGCTTCGGTGGCGACCGCCCTGCCGGCGACCGCCCGGCCGGCAAGCCCTTCGGCGCTCCGCGCCGCAAGCCGGGCTGATCAACGCGCCGCGCCGCAAGCCCGGCTGATCGACACGCCGCCAGCCGGCGGCGCCAGCGCCCGGCTCAGCCGCCGGGCGGGCAGGCCAGTTGCACGGCCTGCAGCGGCGCACCGCTGGCCGCATCGGTCACCACCACCAACAGGCGGGCCGGGCGCCCGCCTTGGCCGTGGCTGTCGACCATCAGCGGCGGCAGCCTTGCCGCCATGTCGGCCGGCGGACAGCTGCTGCAGCCTTCGGAGGTGTAGAGCTCGACCACCGGCGTCTGGCGCAGGCTGATCTCGCCTCACAGACCGCCGCTTTGGCGGCCGGGCTGGCCGCCGTAGCCACTTCAACAGCCATTGCCAGCAGCACCGCCAACGCAAGCTCGGCCACCGGCGGCCCGGACACGGTGGGAACAGATCGTCGGCGGGACATGGCAGGCTAGCGGTCCAGTGGCGCAAGCCACCTGGTCGCGACAACGCCCGGCAACTCACTGGGGTGCAGCCTTGACCTTGCCGGCCGGCTCGGCCTCGGCACCGGCGTCGGCCGCCAACTCGGCCTGCCGGCGGGCAATCTCGATGGCCTGCAGTTGCTGCAGCTGCAGCTCGACATTGGAGCGGCGGAATGCCGACATCGGCAGGATGTCGGCGGCCACCTTGTCGCGCGCCAGCCGGTCCGACAGCCGCATCCCCACCGACGGGTCGCCGCCCATGGCCAGCACCACCTCGTTGGCGAACAGGTCGGCACTGCCGATCAGGCCGTCGACCTGCAGGCCGCGCTGGGTCTTGCTCTCCATCGCCGACAACACCGTGCCCACGCCCGGCACCGCCAGCGCCAGCACCTTGCCGACCAGGAAGGCATTGCCCACGCTGTCGGAGGAGCGCTGGCGCAGGATGCTGCGCTCGCTGGCCAGAAAGTAGGTGCCGAAGGCCGCCAGCCAGCGCCGCTCGTCGCGGGTGTGCGCCGCCAGCATCGCGTGGCCGGGGATCTTGCTGCGCAGGCCGTCCTGGCGCAGGAAGTTCTGCGGCTCGTCGTCGAAGGCGGATGCCGTCACCGTGCCGGCGCAGCCGGTCTGGGTGGACACCCTGACCTGCTGGCCACCCTCGAGCGTGATGCGCATCGATGAATCGGCATTGGCCTCCTGGCGGGCCTTGTGCATCACCTCCCAGAAGGCCTGGTCGTCCACCGAGAAGGCCGAGCCGCCGCGCAGCACAGCGGTCAGCTCCACCTTGTTGCCCGGTGCCGGCAACGGCCGGTCGTTGACGGCCACCACGCGCTGGCCGATCCGCAGCGCCTCGGGCGCCGATTCGTCCAGCCAGGCGATGCGCCAGTGCCCGTCCATGCCGGTGGCCTGGGTGAACAGCTTCTGCGCATCGGCCGACAAGCCTTTGCGCACGCCGCGCAGCGACCACAGCACGATGGGTTCGATCTCGCTGGTGTCGTCGCACAGCGGCTCCGCCGCCCAGGCCACGTGCAGCGCAGCCTCGCGGAAGGCGATCTCGTGCTGGAAGCCGGAGCGAAAGCGCTGGCGGTCGAACTCGTCGCTGAACTCGCCGGCGCGCACCGCCGGCAGCGCCAGCGCGACCAGGCACAGCGCTGCCCCCAGGCGTCGCAGCGCCTGGAGCGGTGCCGAACCCAGGCGTCGCAGCGCCTGGGTAGGGGGAGAAGGAGGCAGGCAGACCATGGGCCAAAGTATGCATGCCCCGTGCCTGCCCTCGGCCGGCGCCAGGCGCTATGCTTCTCGCCCCCATGGCCGGCATCCACATCACCGACATCGAATCCGCCATCAACTGGTGGCGTGCCCGCGCGCCCTCGCCCGACGGCATCACCGCCTGTGCCGAGGTGCGCGCGCTGGCCGAGGTGTATGCGCTGCTGGTGTACTACCGCGAGAGCCTGGCCGACGAGCACAGCATGCCTGCCGCCGCGCGTGCCGCCTGGCTGGCCTGGTACGACAAGACACCCGATGCACCCTGCATCGCCATCTGCTCCACCGCCCAGGGCGATGCACTGTGCAAGGGCTGCGGCCGCACCGAAGGCGAGGTGCAGCACTGGCCGGAGATGAGCCCGGGTGAGAAGCGCATGGTGTGGCGCCGCATCACCATGGAAGGCACGGCCTGGCGCTTCAACCGCTATGCCGAACGGGCCCTGCCGGGCGGCAGCGGCCTGCCCCCCACACCGCCGACCCCTGCATCTTGAGTGCCGTGCCCGCCACGCCGGCCGGCGCAGCTGCCGGGACCGGGCTGCGCCACAGCGTGCAGCGCATCCTGCCGCTGGCCTGGCCGCTGTTCACCAGCCAGGTCGAGGTGCAGGGCTTCGGCACCATCGACACGGTGCTGGTGGCACGCCACTCGCCCGACGACCTGGCCGCGCTGGCCGTGGGCGGCGCAAGCTACATCACGGTGTTCATCGGCCTGATGGGCATGGTGCTGGCGATCAGCCCGATCGTCGGCCAGCTGTTCGGCGCTTAGCGGCTGCACGAGGCGGGCCGCCAGGTGTGGCAGGCGCTGTGGCTGGCGCTGGCCCTGGCGTTGCTGGGCTGCCTGGCGCTGGCGTTTCCGGCGCCGTTCCTGGCGCTGTCCAAGGCCGGGCCCGAGGTGGTTGCCAAGGTGCGCGGCTATCTGCTGGCTTTGGCAGTGGCGCTGCCGGCCGCGCTGCTGTTCACCGTCTACCGCGGCTTCAACAATGCCGTCTCGCGGCCCAAGGCGGTGATGGCGCTGCAGCTGGGCGGCCTGGCGCTGAAGCTGCCGCTGTCGATCGCGCTGGTCGCCGTTGTGCCAGCGCTGGGCATTCCGGCACTCGGCGTGGTGGGCTGCGGCATCGCCACTGCGGTGGCGATGTGGGCGCAGACCGCCGCCGCTGTGCTGCTGGCGCGCGACCCGTTCTACCGCCGCTTCGACCTGTACGCGCCCGGCCGGCGCCGGCCGCACGGCCCGTCGATTCGCGCGCTGCTGCGTCTGGGCGTGCCGATGGGCCTGGCCATCGGCGTGGAGGTGACCGGCTTCGCCTTCATGGCGATCTTCATCTCGCGTCGGGGCGCGACGCCGGTGGCCGGCCACCAGATCGCCGCCAACCTGGTGTCGCTGCTGTTCATGATGCCGCTGGCGCTGGGCAATGCCAGCAGCACCCTGGTGGCGCAACGCATCGGCGAGGGCGACATCGGCGACGCGCGCCGCCTGGGCTGGCATGGCCTGCAGTTCGGCCTGGGCCTGGCCGCCCTGGTGGGCGCAGCGGTGTTCGCCGGCCGCCAGCAGGTGCCGCAGCTGTATACCGACAACCCGGCGGTGGTGGCAGCGGCGCTGCCGCTGCTGGCCTGGGTGGCACTGTTTCACACGGTGGATGCGGCGCAGGCGGTGGCCGCCTTCGTGCTGCGCGCCTGGCGCATCGCCACCCTGCCCACAATGATCTATGTGCTGGCGCTGTGGGGCGTTGGGCTGGGCGGCGGCTATGTGCTGGCCTTCAACCTGGGCGGCGGGGTGCCGCTGGCATGGCAGGGAATGCGCGGCTACTGGATCGCCTCGACAGCCGGCCTCACGCTGTCGGCCGTGGGCCTGGTGGGCGTGCTGGCCTGGGTGCTGAAGCAGCGTGGCGCGGCGGCTGTGCGCCTCAAGCCGGCAGCAGCGGCGGTGGCGGCGGCGGTGGCGGTGGCAGACGGATGACGAAGCAGCTGCCGCCGCCCTCGCGCGGCTCGCAGCGCACGCTGCCGCCATGCGCCTCGGCGATCTGGCGCACCAGGCTCAGGCCCAGGCCCACACCACCTTCGCGCTCGGCATGCCCGGGCAGGCGGAAGTACGGCTCGAAGATGCGTTCGCGCAGTTCGGCCGGCACGCCGGCGCCGCGGTCGCACACCCGCAGCTGCACCGCACCGTCGGCATCGGCCACCACCTGGGCACGGATCTCGCCGCCACCGTAGCGGCGCGCGTTCTCCAGCAGATTGCGCAGCGCGCGGCGCAGCAGCCGGTCGTTGCCGGGGCGCACCAGGTGCTGCCGCTCGCCGCGCGCCTCGACTTCGGCGTCGACACGCGCGGCCTCCTCGGCGGCGATGCCCAGCAGGTCGACCGGGTCGCGCAGGTCCAGCGCCGCGCCGCCTTCCAGCCGGCTGGCCAGCAGCACCTCCTCGACCAACGCATCGAGCTCGGCCACATTGGTGTCGATCTCGCGCTTCAGGCCGGCGCGCTGGGCCTCGGGCAGCTCGGCGTACATCGCCACCGCCATCTTCAGCCGGGCCAGCGGCGAGCGCAGCTCATGGCTGGCATTGGCCAGCAGGGTCTGGTGGCTGCGCACCAGGGCCTCGATGCGCTCGGCCGCCTGGTTGAAGGTGACGGCCACGGCGGCCACTTCGTCCTTGCCGCTGGCGTCCACCCGCTGCGCCAGGTCGCCGGCGCCAAAGGCCTGCACGCCCTGCTTCAGCGCCTCCAGCCGGCGGGTGAGCCGGCGCACCACCGGGTAGGCGCCGGCGGCCACGGCCACGAACAACAGGGCCACCAGCAGCAGCGGGCCCACCGCGCCGGGCAGGCCGAAGGGCAGCGGCAACAGTGGCTGCAACACGCTGGACGGCGGTGGCCGGTCACCCAGGGCCGGGCCGGGCGGGTGGTCGCCCAGCAGCGGGCCGCGCTGTGAGCGCAGCATCATCACGCCACCGCCGCCGTTGGCGTTGCGCCAGGCGAGGATCTCGTCGCTGGGCGGCGCATCGGCCGGCATGCGGCGGATGGTGCGGCGGGCCAGCCACAGCGTGCGCCCGTCGTCCAGTCGCACCGCAGTGGCGGCCACGCCGCGGCCGCTCTCGCGCCGGATGTAGCTGTCGGAGGCGGCGATGCGCAGGCCGCGGCGGTCGTCCAGCGCCAGCGGCACCTGCAGCCGGGCCGACCAGTCGAGCAGCGCCTCGGCCTGCTCGACCAGCGGCGCGTCGGCCGACGGCAGCGCGCGTTGCACCAGTTCGGCCCAGGCAGCCAGGCGCTCGCCGGCGGCGGCCTCGAGCCGGGCGCGCTCCTGCTCGACATGCTGCTGCCACATCCAGCCCGAGACCAGCGCGAACAGTGCCAGCGCGGCCACCACGGTGAGCCAGATGCGCAGATAGAGCGACTTCACTGGCCGCCCCCGCTTGGCGGGCACGCCGAACGACTCCCCGGCGGGACCCGTTCACGGCTTGTCACTCGTTCGCGTCCTGCTTGCGGGCAAACACATAGCCCGAACCGCGCACCGTGAGCACGCGCTTGGGCATCTTCGGGTCGTCCTCGATGCAGGCGCGGATGCGCGAGACATGCACGTCGATGCTGCGGTCGAAGGCCTCCATCGGATGGCCCTTGAGCGTGTCCATGATCTGGTCGCGGCTGAGCACCCGCCCGGCGCTTTGCGCCAGCACCACCAGCAGGTCGAACTGGTGGCCCGTCAGATCGGCAGGCTTGCCGTCGATGCGGGCCTGGCGCGCACCCAGGTCGATCTCCAGCCGGCCGAAATGCAGCACCTCGTCGGCGACAGGCTCGGGGCTGGCGCGGCGCAGCAGCGCCTTGACGCGGGCCAGCAGCTCACGCGGCTCGAACGGTTTGGCCAGGTAATCGTCGGCGCCCAGTTCCAGGCCCAGCACCCGGTCCAGCGGCTCGCCGCGGGCTGTCAGCATCAGCAGCGGCAGGCGCTTCAGCCGCGCGTCGGCGCGCAGTTCGCGGGTCAGGTCGAGCCCGTCGCCGTCAGGCAGCATCAGGTCGAGCACCAGGGCGTCGCAGTGGCCGGCGCGCAGCCGGTCGCGGCCGGCAGCCAGCGTGCCGGCGGTGTCCACCTCGTAGCCGTTGGCGCGCAGGTAGTCGCCTACCATCGCCGTCAACCGCACATCGTCGTCGATCAGCAGCAGCTTGCCGTTCATGGTGCGCCCGTCCTGCATGTCATCGTGCAATGAAAGAACGCCCCGGCGCCACACTGCGCCGGAGCGGGCTCTGCAACCAGCGCTGCGCAGCGCTGCAAGGCTCAGAGCCTGAGAGCATCCCAGGCCCCTGTCGGCGCCCGTTGTTCGCGGAGAAACACCCGATCTCGGTGCATTTCGCAATGTGGAAGGTTTTGTTTCTCATGAGTTTTTCGGGCGTGCCCGAGCAGCGCGCCAGAGTGCACCCGATCTAGGAGCCTGTCGGACTCGGGGAGCGTCGGCTGCGAATCGACCGCAGCGGTCCATTTCTCACCGTCTCTTTGCCCCAGAGCTGGGCTATGGGGCTGCAACTTCGGCAAGAACTGTCCTCGCTGGGGCCGATTCTCGCTATCGACGCCCCAAGCCGGACAGGCTC